>JARGOW010000333.1 GCA_029212955.1 Planctomycetota bacterium
TGGACAGCTTGAGCTCGCCGGCGCCGTTGGTTTTCCGGGTCGATCCCGCCGCATGGGCATTGCCTTGGGCGTCCTGGATAAACACAAAGGCCCCATCTACGGGTTTTCCGTCCGGATCCATGACTTTCACTGTCGCCCGGCCCGTCCCTCGAATTTGGAGCTCCAGCCCTTTGACATGCCCGTCTTCGATCAAGACCACGTCTTCCGCCACCGATTTTGGATCGATCACGCTGGCGACCTGGACGCGGTAGGTTCCCGCAGGGAGATGGCCAAAGGAAAAACTGCCGTCGGATTCACAGCGCGTGGTGCGGGTCAAATACAAACTGTGGATCGGGTTTCGGCCTTCCGGGGAACACTTCACCATGCGGCGTTTGAATTTTCCGCCGCCAGGTTGCGTGACGCGGCCACTGATCTGGCCGCTAGGCACGTGGATATCAATCTCCTGCTCGCGTGCTTCTTCCAACAGGAAGGGGATCGGAACCAGTTGGTTGGGTTCTGTGGCCACCAGGAAGTTTACGGGTCCTGCCTCGGGGAAGTGGACTTCAAAACGCCCCGACTCATCGGCCTGGGTCATCATGCTCGAGGAAAAGGCTTTAGCCCCTTCCATATTGGCCCAGACGCTTGCCTTGGGTTCGGGAGCGCCATCCCTGTACACCGTCCCGGTGACCCGGATGGATGTTTCGTTGATGCCTCCGAGATCCAGCCGGGTGGTTTGTCCTTCGATCAGCTCGACCGTTTCTCGTAGGGGTCGACTGCCCGAAACGGTTGAAGACGTGCCCTGTGCCGTAACCCAGTAGGTGCCCGGAGCCGCGTGCTCGATGACGAACTCGCCCTGCTCGTTTGTGCGGACCGTGCGCCGATCCAAATGGAATTGACTGTTGCGGAGATCCACGACCCAATCCACTCCCACATTTCCCTCAAAGTCTTTGACCCGACCCTCCAAGCGGGCTCCCAGGCCCAAATGCAATGTGACCTCCTGCACTTCGCCCAATCCTATGGTTCCCTCGACCTCCTCGCTGGCGCTATACACCTCACTTTTGGCCAAGCAACCAAATGGGCCTGGCTTCAAGGTCATCCGAAAAGTGCCATCGCCCTGGGTGATGACACCGTCTCCCATGGAACGATCACGCAGGTGAACCGAGGCGTTCGAAACACCTTCCCCATTCGGGTCTAGCACCTGGCCGGTCAAGACCGCCCGTCGATCCAAGACGATGGCGATGGGGTCCCCGTCGTAGGGCAACTTGATGACTTTACTTTTGCCTGCCGAGTAACCTTCGCACACGGGCAAGAGCTTCCAACGGCCCACTTGCAAATTGTTCACCGCAAACGTGCCTCCGGCGAAATCGCCCAGATCGCGATCCTCCCACTTAGCACCTTTGACCTTGGGCTTGAATCGTGCTGCCAGGCTAAAGTTCGCGATGGGTTGTCCCAGCTCGTCCCGAACCGTTCCGCGCAGTTCATTCCCCACACCCTCCGCATCCAGCGCTTCACGAACTCCATCTGACTCTTGATGTCCCTGCTCCAGCTCGTTGCTCTGTGGCTTCCCACTTTGAATGGGATGGGAATCTGGGGCGGCTCCATCGGAAGCGACGGGGGCGGCATAGGCCCCAGGAATTTGTGCAGGAGAAACTGGCGCAGCCTGACTTTGCCAAAAGAGCAACGCCCCTCCCACCAACACCAATGCCAAAAAAACTATTCCAAAGCGTCGATTCATGGACGCCATTGTGACTGGACCCTGAGTACACGTCCAGTCAGCCCGCTCCGTCCATTAGGCTATTGTAAAGCCCTTGATCAAGCTTTGCAGAACGTCGCATTGGGCACTGGTTTCTTCAGAGGTGGCGGCGAGTTCCTCCGCCACGGCCGTGTCCGCCTGGGTTGCGTTGTTGAGCTGCACGATTTCGGTGCTGATACTGGAAAGGTTCTCGGCCTGGGAGGACGTGGCACTTGCGATGACACCGATGGCCTCGTCGATTTCGGAGCTTCTCAATAGGATCGTGCCGATGGATTCCTCGACCTTGCCCACGACCTCACATCCGTTTTCGGATCGACCGATCGCTGTTTGGATCATGTTGTTGGTGTCGCTGGCTGCATCTGCACTGCGCTTTGCCAGGTTGCGCACCTCCTCGGCTACCACCGCGAAACCGCGACCCGCCTCACCCGCCCGGGAGGCCTCCACCGCAGCGTTGAGGGCGAGCAGGTTGGTTTGGAAGGCGATCTCTTCGATCACCTGAATCACACCTGCAATGTCGTTGCTGGAGGAACTGATTTCTTCCATGGCGGTGGAAAGGGTTGCCATGTCCGCTTGAACGGAATTGGAAGCGACCTTGGCGTCCGAAGACAGTTTGGTGGCGTCCTGGGCACTGGAATTGTTCTGATCCACATTGTCCGAGACCCGACCAAGCGAACTGCTAATCTGGTCCAAGCTGCCTGCTTTTTGACAGGCGGCGCTGGAAAGCATGTTGGAGGATTGGGCCACATGGTGACTGGCCCGGTTCACGGTCTCGATGTCCCCAGCGATGTGCGTGATGACGTCGCGGACCTGACCAATGAATTGGTTGAGATCCTTGGCCAAGTCTCCCATCTCGTCCTTGCGGGATTGGTCGATCCGATGGGTTAGGTTTCCAGCCGCGACCTCAGCCACCGTCACATTCAGGTTGCTTAGTAGCCCAGCGAACAATCGGACAAACCGGATACCGTAAAAGAGACCAGCAGGAATCAGGGCGCATGCAAGTGCGAGCAGAATCCACTCAGCGCGATGCTCATGCTCCTCCGCCGCAAGGGTTCGCTTGCCCATGGACGCGGTCAAATCCCCTAGGAATGCCTCGAGGGAAGCATCCATGTCATGGGCAAAGTCCTCCACTTGCTCCTCGAGCTTGTGCGCCTCTTCGAAATGCTTGGCTTCGAGCTTCGCCAAGGTATTTTCGGCCATGCGCTCGAACGTTTTGTGATCCGCTTCCAATGTTCGCAGGGTCGCCATGGCTGTGGCGGCTTCCTCCGCACGCCCTTCATTGGGGTAGGTCGCCTCCTGGATCATGGCCTCCGCTTCAAGCATCTCCTCATCGACGAGATGTGCCAGTTTGTGGAAGGCTGCAACCGACTCTTCGAATTTCGCTGCCGCATGGTCCCCCTCAATTTCGCCCCAGCGGAATGCTTGCTCCAGGCAAATCACTTGTTCCAGTTGGTTGATTTCGATCTCTTGGACTGCGGCTTGCAGCGGAACGATTTTTTCAGTGAGGTCTTCAATCTCACCACCGATCGATGCCATCGACGAAAGCGCATAGACACCGAGAATTGTCATCCCAATGGCCTGGGCGGAGGTCCCTGCAAGAAGCTGCGCCTCCAGCCCCCATCGCTTTTTCCCATCGGGCCCTTGCGCAGAGCGGCGCAGGAAATATCCGCAGACCACCACAACAAGTGCAAGGATGCCCCACAGATGGAAGGAGCTCGATGATTCAATGATGGGCTGCCAATCTCCGGCATGAGCACCAGCTTCAGCGGCACCTTCACTGGCCAGGACAGAAATCCCGGAGTTGGACTCTCCAGCAAAAGCACTGGCTTGCAAAGCAAGCGCGACCAGGGGCAAGCCCAAAACAATAGGGCGGCGAATTGTAGCTAGGAATGACGTTTTCATCTGGAGGAATACTCGTTGGCCTTTCACGGGTGATTGAGTTGTAATCCCTCCTTATCGACAATCTTTACAACCCACTGGACGAACAGGAATGGACCATCCCGAACGCGGGTATTCCGAATTGCATTGGTACAAAACGGCCCCACAAGGCACCGGAACTGTGCCTTTGGGCTCACAGTGTTTGCCGAATCGAATTGCACTCTCCCACCACTTCTAGTGTTTCCAGTCCGAAATGCAATTCGATTCGAGTCGACTTCAAAACGCAATAACACCACTGTAGCACTCTTGGAAAGTAGGCCTTTTGCAATCGGGGCACCCCCTGGACGATGGGCGCGCTCCAATCAAACGTCCAAGGGCATGGCCCGTTAATACAACCGAAGAGTGTCGCTACATTAGCAACCACAGCAAGCCGGCCGCACTGCATGTCCATACCGTCAAGAGTAGCGCCATGCGGCGCGGACCCAGGGCAAAGACTTTCTTTGGTCGGGTGCTCCACCCGATACCCGCTAGGGCGATGAGGAAAGACCAAGTGGTGAGCTCGCCTAGGGTTTCACGCTCACTTGGGGAGAATCCCGTCGTGCAGCTGAAGCATCCGACCAACGCAAGGCCCCAGACGAAGATCGGAATGCGACGCATGGTGGTGAGCCACATGGCGAATGCGCGGGGGGCTATGCCTTTTCCCTTCTGGGTAGGCATCGCAAAGATGGCCAGATAGAGGACGATCGGAACCCATTGCAGCAGGTTGATGAGCAGTCTCCAGGCGGCGGCTTGGCGCAACGCTTCGTCCGAGTGGGAAGCAGCTACCATCACCGATTCCGCAGTCGTCGGCATACAGATCCCAGACCAACACGCCAATTGAGCCGCGTTGAGATCCAGTTTGCCCGAGATGATAGGCATCAAAAAGAAGCCCAACGCGCCGTGGGTCAGTAGTCCGGAAAGCACCATGGGAGCCGCTTCGCGGGGCGCATTGGGGTCGCTATCCAGGGTCGCCAACACCGACGAAAGACCAGCCCCTGAAAGTCCCATGGCCAACAGGCCCCCCTCGCGCTTGGCGAAGAGCCCCATGCGTACGAGCCCAAAGAACAGGGCCGCAAACATCATTTGATAGCCGAGAATCCAAAGTGGCGCGGACCACCCCAACTCGGCCAGGTCGGCGGGTAATATCTGGACCCCCAACAGAATCAATCCAAGGGACAGGGGCACTTCATAGTGCAGCACCCGGGTTTCCCTTCCAGTCAAACGGCGAAAGCCTGCCGACAGGGCCATGGCACCGAAAAGCGTCAAGCTCGCGATCGGTATGCTGCTTCCCAAACTGGAAACGCACCTCGCTCCCACCGCAATC
>JARGOW010000334.1:0-2981 GCA_029212955.1 Planctomycetota bacterium
GGCGAGGTCCTGGCTACCGGTGGAACCATCACCTTGAACGGCAGGAAGCTAGAGGTGATTCCCCCGTTCTCCCAGGAGTTCGCAGATCAGCTCGTGGAGCAGGAAAAGCTCCGTCAAAAGTACACCATGCTGAGCGAGGCCATGTTGGACTCCCATGATCACAGCAAGGCCGTCACGGCAGAGCTTGTGGACGCGGCCCACGCCTTCACGGACTATTCCCAGGTGGTGTATGACACGGTTCGCGCCGAGTCTGGTGCGCACCTGGACGCTCCCATCAACGAAGCCACCTGGGGTTTGGGCGGCATTTGCATCGGTAGCATCCTTCTGTGCATGTTCATCGCACGAAACCTGGCGAAGCCCATGAAGGACCTGGTCGAAGTGGCCAATAGCCTCGAGAATGGCGACCTGACCGCTCGCTTCACAGGAACCAGCCAGGATGAGGTTGGGGTTCTGGGAAGGGCGATCAACGCATCGATGGAGAGTATCTCCACTGCCGTTGGATCCACTTCGGTGGATTGGGCGGCCTTTGGACAGGCCGGTAAGGACAACGCTCGCATGCGCAGCATGCTGGACCAGGCTCCCGTGAATCTGATGATGGCCGATTTGGAATTCAACATCATCTACCAGAACAACACCTCCGAAAGCACCCTGGGACGCTTGCAGAAGTATCTCCCCGTGACCGCGGAGCAGGTGCAAGGTTCGAGCATCGACATCTTCCACAAGGTTCCGTCCGTGCAGCGTGGCATCCTCGCCGATCCGGCCAACCTGCCCTACAGCGTGGACATCAAACTCGGCCCTGAGGACTTGAACCTGCAGGTCTTCCCAGTGTTCGACAAGGAAAACAACTACCAGGGGCCCATGGTGACCTGGAGCATCACCACCGAGCAGAAAGCCCTGGACGAGCAGGTGGACCGCACCGTGCAGGAGCTGGTGGCGTGTGGCGAGGAGCTGCGCATTTCCTCCAGTGAACTGCTGAGCACCTCAGAGTCCTCCGTGGGCATCATTGGAAGCACGTTGCAGCGTAGCCGCGATGTGCAGACCGGAAACGCGTCGGTCTCTGCCGCCACCGAGGAGATGGCCACCACCGTCAGCAGTATCGCCCAGTCGAGCCGCGACCTGGCCGACTCCGCTGATCGTGCGGTGACCGCAGCCGGGCAGGCCTCGGACCTTGTAAACGACCTGCGTACGGCCAATAGCCAAATCTCCCGGGTCACCGAGACGATCTCCAACATCGCGGATCAAACCAACCTGTTGGCGCTGAACGCGACCATCGAAGCCGCGGGCGCCGGCGAAGCCGGCCGCGGATTCGCAGTTGTGGCATCCGAGGTGAAGGACTTGGCTCGTGAGACCATGACCGCCACCAACACCATCGACGAGCAGGTCCGCGACATACACGGTCGCTCCGAAGAGGTCGCCAATGCCATCGAAGAGATCAGCCAGGTCATCTTGGGCCTCAACGATTTGGCCGTGACCATGGCCACGGCTGTGGAAGAGCAGGACATCACAACCCGTGAAATCACGGAGGCCATCGTACGCAGCGCCGAGGGCGCCACGGAGATCTCCGAGGAGATCGCCCGCGTCTCCGAGTCGGCGGAAAGTTCCAGTGGCACCGCCCGCGGCGTGCAGGAAGCGGCCGACCAGCTACGCGAACTCGCCGTGGCCCTGCGCGATATTCGCGAATAACCCCACGGGTCAATCCTGCGGCAGAATCCGAAAAAGCCCGGCCCCAGCGATGGGGCCGGGCCTATTTTTTGGGTCCGTGCGCAGCGCGAATCACATGGTCCATGGCCAGATCCAAGCCTTCAAACGTGTGAACGCGGTCGTGGGGGAGCGCCAATCCGTGCATGGCTTTGCGCTGGGCCGCGGTGCGCCAGGTTTCCCGGTGGCGTGCCGCGTGCAGGAGGAATTCCAGCCGTTGGTCGGGCGAGTCATAGAGGGGGATTTTCAAGAGTCCGCCCCCAAGGACCTCCGGATAGGCCAGCCGATCGGGTGCAAGCGGGGTGCAGCCGGAGCTGACCCCTTCAAGGACCGCCATGCCGTAGAACTCGTGGATCGCGCAGGAGACCACCAGATCGCACTCGCCAAGCGTTCGAGCGTAGTCGTCCCGGCTGTCCAGATGGCCCTGAACAAGAATATGGGGCGCGAGTTCCGCCAATCTAGCTTGGTACTTGGGGCCCGGATCCTGACTGCGTTCCCCGAGCAAAACCAATTGAATCTCCGCGCCCGCGCCGATGGCTTGTGAAACCGTGTTCAACCAATCGAGAGCTCCCTTGTCGTACTCCCACCGGTGGTTGAACGCGACGCGCAGTGGGGCTCCAGCGTCCGGGCCGGGACCCTGGGGGAAACTTGAAGTGTCGATGCCAGGGTGAATGACCGATGCGTGCTGCAGGGCCTTGCGCAGTTCGGATGAGGGTTTGGGCTTGGGGAGGGTCTTCATCAAGCCGGCGGTCGCGCCGCGAAACTGCTCCAGGTGGAAGGAGCTATTGAAGGCGATCCCGTCGGCGGCCAGGCAGGAGAGGATTTGAGCCCAAGCGGGTCCCATGTCGCCTCGAAAAGGCGCGGCCTCGGAGCGCGGGTAGGTCAGCTGGTTTTCGTGGAAGTACAGGAATGTGGGGACCCGGGCCCAATCCGCGGGTAGAAAGCCGCGCAGCTGAGGCAGATCCACGAAACTGGAAACCCACAGGGCGTCGGGTTTGGGCACTTCCGCCTGTTCGATCTGGCGCGCTAGGGCCCACGCGCCAGCGGACATGCGCCACTTCCAATGGCGGGGCGGCAGACCCAGGAGCTCGATGGAATGTCTGCTGGCCGGGGCCCAAGCCTCCAGTAGCTGGGAATGACTTCCGCCCATCCATGGATCGAGTGCGAGAATATTCATGATTCGGAGCCTGGAACCAATTCAGATCTCGCTTCCCCAAGAGCGCCGGAGGCGGGTGGAAAGCGCAAGGATCGGGTGCGCGGGGCCTGGCCCAGTCTAGCAGGGT
>JARGOW010000334.1:3006-4932 GCA_029212955.1 Planctomycetota bacterium
CGGGCCGATGGGGCATGGCGCGGGGGACCCAGCTTTCGGGCCGGCCCCGGCTGGATCGAACCCTACATCGCTGGGTGGGGGCTTGGATCCCCCCGGGCGGCGCAACGCGCGTTTCAGGCGCGGCAGCCTTGCTACTGTTTGGTGCTCGGCTAGGATTCATTCCCGGGCGGCTCGCCACCCGATCTCTTCGCATCCCCAACACCACAAAGAATCACCTTGGCCGTCAAAAAGTACAGCGTCGTTCGAGATCCCGTGCACGGGGACGTGTACCTCACCCACGAGGAAATGCGGCTGATCGACACCCCGGAGATGCAGCGTTTGCGTGGAATCAAGCAACTTGGAACCACGTACTTGGTTTTCCCCGGTGCCCTACATACACGTTTCGACCACTCCATCGGCACCGTGCATTGCGTTCAAATGTTGATCGATTCGGTCAACCTTTCCTTCACTCTGGATCCTGCGGCATCCTTGGCCATCGGCGAGGAGGAGGCGCGGGTCATTCGCATCGCTGCGCTCTTGCACGACGTGACCCACATTCCCTTTGGGCACAACATCGAGGATCAGGACGGCATCTTCGAGCGCCACGACTCCGCCTACCGCTACCAACGCATGTTCTCCACCTCGCGTGCGCTAGGCCGCACGCTGGAAGAAATGGGCCTGCGCGACACCGTCTTCAGCGTACTGACCAAGCCAGGGACCGAGGGACGCAAGAGCGTGCCTTCCTATTGGATGCAGCTCTTGTCCGGCACCATCGCCGCAGACATTCTCGACTACCTGGCGCGGGACGGGTATTTCACCGGACTCAAGCTCCAAGTCGATCCCCGGGTGACCAGCTACTTCAAGATCGATCGCGACAGCGGGAACCTGTACATCGACCTGGCCAAGCACGACCTTTTGCGCGAGGACATTCTGAGCGAAGTGGTTCGCCTCTTGGATGCCCGCTACTTTTTCTCCGAGCGTGTGTATTACCACCACGCCAAGGTGAGCGCGGGGGCCCTGGTGGCGCGGGCCGTGGACATGGCCGTGCGCGGGGGCGCCCTCAAGGAAGAGGACTTGTACGATTGCACCGATGACTCGATCCTGACGGTCCTGGAAAAGGCCTCCACCAGCATGGATCGGGAGGCGGGAGAAACCATTCGCGAGTTGCTCTCACGCTTCAAGAACCGCCGGCTGTACAAGCGTGCTTGCGTTTTTCCGGCCTACGAGAATGAGGCTGTGCAGGAAGGCTTGGTGGAGCGCTTCTTCGCCAGCGGGGGAGCCAAGGAACGCGAAAACGTGGAACGCCGCATCGAAGAAGCCGTGCACTTCGCAACCGGCCGCAATCCCCATGTCATCGTGTACTGCCCGGCTAAGCACATGCAGCTCAAGGAGGCTCGCATCCACGTGCGCTGGCCCGGAAAGGACGGGGTGCATCCCCTGGCCGCCTTTGGTGACCGCATCCCGCGCCTGGCCGACCTGGAGCGCTCCTACAAGAACCTTTGGAAGTTCTACGTATTCTGCAGCGACTCGGATCCCACGGTCCTGGCCCAGGTGCAGGCCGTGGCCCAGGCCGAGTTTGGCGACGCCCGCAACGTGTATTCCCTGCCCAAATAGGGGGAAGATCGTGGATCTCCGGTCGTACACGCGGAACGCGTGACCTGGAAATCGTCGATCTGCCACTTATCGGCCCATTCCTCCAAATTCCGCCTTGCCCACCCCGTCAGCAAGCCACAAGGTGCTCAAGAGCCCGGACCATTCACAAACCAGATGAACCGCAAGAAACGCATCCTCAAGATCACGGGCATCAGCCTGTTGGCCATCCTCTTCCTTGGCTACTTCGCTTTCTCCACGTTTCTGTTCAAGCCGTTTGAGAAGGCATGGCCCCATTCCCTGGCCGGACTGATTCCCCGCCAGGTGGACTTTTTCCTCTACCAGGAAAACCTGGAG
>JARGOW010000335.1:0-1167 GCA_029212955.1 Planctomycetota bacterium
CGCCTCTTCACCTAGGATCTACGTCCCATGAAATACCTTGCCCTACTGGCCTTGCTGCCCCTCTTCGCCTGCGCCTCCACCTCCGACAGCGCTTCTGGCGGCGAATCCGCTTGCGCATCCAACGAAGCCGCCTGGACGACCTTGTTCGACGGTGAGTCCTTCGAGCATTGGCGCGGTTACAAGCAAACGGAAATGCCCGAGGGTTGGGTAATTGACGAGGGGCACATGTTCGCCAAGGACTCCGGCGCCGGCATGGACATCGTGACGCGAGCCACCTATACAAACTTTGAGCTCGAGCTCGAGTGGCGCGTGGTCCCAGGTGGCAACAGCGGTATCATGTGGCACGTGGACGAGAGTGCCGGCGACTATCCCTGGATGACCGGCCCCGAATACCAGGTGCTCGACGATGCCGCCTACAACGAGGGCAAGCCTGGGCTGAATAGCGCCGGCTCCAACTATGCGGTCTATGCCCCCAGCGGGCACACCCAACGACCCGCCGGCGAGTGGAACCAGACCCGCATCGTGGTGGTGGGCAACCACGTGCAGCAATTCCTCAACGGCGTCAAAGTCGTCGACTACGTGAAAGGCAGCCCCGACTGGACCGAACGCGTGGCAAAATCCAAGTGGGTCAAGTGGCCGCACTACTGCACCACCACCAGCGGTCACCTGGCCATCCAGGGTGACCACGGCAACGTGTGGTACAAGAACCTGCGCTTGCGCGAACTCGCCGGCACTTCAGGCGAATAAACTCGCTCGCTGGGCCCAATCCGATTCGCCGCCAGCTCCGAGGGATTCGGGACTGGCGGCGAAGTTTTAATCGGACCGATCCGGGATCACTTGCCGGCGAGCTTTTTTGGGAAGGCGTCTTGGTTTTTCGCCAGCCAGACATTCCAGCGAATGTAGGGGCCGCGGTTGGAGCGAGCGGGGGGTTCCAAACCCTTGGATTCGGCGAAACTCCGGAGGAGGGATAGGCGCTTGCCAATCAGTTCTTGTTGGCGCTCTCGGCCCTTTCCAAGGGTCTCAAGGGAGCCGGCCCGCGCATCTTCGTACCAACGACGCCAAGCCACGTTGCCACCTTCGTAGCCCTTCGGTGCTTGGCCCGCCTTGCCGCTGCGCACCTTCTTGATCTGTTTGTCGAGGGCGTTGACCTCCTTTTCCAGGTCGTCC
>JARGOW010000335.1:1177-4910 GCA_029212955.1 Planctomycetota bacterium
ACTTGATGGCGGCACGGACACAGGAACGGGTTCCATTGGCGAGCAAACCTTCGGCGATACCGTCCAAGGCCATTTTCGCATCCCATGTGCTCGCTGCTTTGAGCAGGGCTTTGGCGCATCGGCGATCGGGAATACGCCCGATGGCTTGGGCACTGGCCGCAAGCATGTGCTCCTCCCAGATGTAGTGGGTGGATGCCTTCTCTAACTCCTTGATCAGCGGTAAGAGGTGTTTCAGGTCTTGCTCGAGGCCCTCCGCCCCCGCTTGGGTCAACTGAAACCCTGTCGCTTCGAGGTAATCCGCAAGCTGCACAACCATGGCCGATCGTGAGTAAAACTCATCGGTCAACTTCTGCAGTTTGGACCGCAGTTTGGGATTCTTCTTTTGCCTGTCCTTGAGGATCTTCATCAAGGGTGGCAGGGCGATGGCCGGATCCTGGCCCCAGCCCAACGCGATGGCCGAGGCCGCGCGCACGTAACCGCTGCGTTCGTCCTTCAATCTCTCCACCAGGAAAGTTGCAACGCGCGGACTCGGCGCATTGACGTGCTGGCTCGTCAGGTTTGAGATCTCGACCAAAGTGTCCACTTTCTGGTGATCGTCGAGGTCCCCCCAGGTGGTGGCGAGGATTTCGAACGCAGCGTTTTCCGCTTCCGCATGTTCCCCACACAAGGTCACACGTTCCGTGGCCGAACACCCCGAACAGGCCTTGGCTTCTTTCGCCCGGCTGGGAACCGTCAGGATCGCCTCGAGCGGAATGCGCGGGACTTCCTCCTCTTCGGTTTCCCCCTCGCCCTCCCCTTCCGTACCGGTACCGGGTGATTCATCTTCCCCCTCTTCCGGATCCTGGCCCGGCTCTTCGGGTACATCGGGCTCTTCCGAAGGCTCGTCCCCAGGCTCGCCATCCTGCACACAAAATGCAGAAACCGCTATGGAAAACATCGGTGGCTCAATGGCAGGAGCCGCTGGGGAAATACCAAGGATCAGGGAAGCAATCGCAGCAGAAATCATGATGCTGGCATTCTACACTACGTCCGCAGATCCCTCCCTTCCAAACAGGCCGCGGGTGTGTGTCCTTTGCCCAGAGCCATCAATAGCTTGCTACGCGCCCGAAACCCGCCCCTTTCCGGAGGGGTCAAACGGTGGTCGCCCGCCCTACTCGTCGTCTTCGATCGAGAAGGTCAGAGGGAAGCCGTTGGCGCGGGCGTAGCCCTTGGCGCGCGTCACACGTTTCTCGGCCAGGTTGCGCGGGTAGTGCGCGATGACCGCGGCACCCTTGTTGTGTACGGTCAGCATGCGGTCCTGGGCCCGGTCGTAGGTGAGGCGGAAGTGATCCATCAGGACGTGCATGACAAAGTCCATGGTGGAGACCGGATCGTCGTGGCAAACGACGCGGCTTAGGGGCGCCAGGCGCTCCTTCACTTCGGTGCGCTCGACAACTTCGGTATTGGCCATGGGTGCTTGGTTCATGGGTGCAGTTTAGGTATCGGGGAGGCCACCGGCAAGCCGGCATTGCTGCAAGGGGAAATCATGCGCCCGGCGGGTAGGCTTTTTGGGCGTAGTCCTGCGCCATTTGCCAGGGCCCCAAGCGGGTTTCCTTTTGCAAACAGCCCTCCAATCGGTCCAGAAAGGTGCCCCGGGCCATGAATTCCCCGCCCAGGCTCACCAGGTGGGCATTCTCAACTTGGGCATCAAATAGGTCGAATCCCCGGTCGCGCAGGTGGGCCAGAATCACGCTCAGCGCCACTTTGGAGCCGTTGGGCTCCAGGCTGAACATGGACTCCCCGAAGAAGATGCTGCCCAGGGACAGCCCGTACAGGCCCCCCACCAGTCGGCCTTCCCGGCGCACCTCCACGGAATGGGCGACGCCCCGGTGGTGCAGATCCTGGTACAGCTCCTGCAATTGGGGCGTGATCCAAGTTTCCTCCCCGTGACCCGGCCGCGGGATGTTGGCGCAGGTTTCGATGACCTCCTGGAAGGAGCGATCCAAACTCACCTGCCAGTTTCCCTGACGCAGGCTTCGAACCAACCGGCGCGAAGGTCGGTAGGTCTGGGGCGAAAAGACCATGCGCTCCAGGGGGCACCACCAATTCAGCTCATGGTTTTCGTCGGGCCAAGGGAAGAACCCACGCCGATACGCACCGATCAGCCAACCCACATCCAGTTCCTCCCCAAAGAAGACCTGGGGCCCGTCGGGCTCTTCGCGCAGGTCGGGAAAGCTGGGGATGAACACGGGAGGGAGTGTACCAAACCTTGGGCGTGTGCAGCCCGGACCCGGTCCCATTCGGGATGTGGCTCCAGAAACGGCGATCGCAAGGGGGCCCTCCCCGCACCAACCGAGGGTCTGCCGTCAATTCCATGGAGTCCGACCCGCGCCCACGCACACTTGGAAAATGCGAAGAGCGCACATTTTCATGCGCGCTCTTCTTTCCATTCTCCGCTCGACAAGCGATTGGTTCGTCAGCCATCTCCTTTCAACTCATCTCGATCCCGCGGAACCGTCGTTCCGTGCTTCGTCCCTGATCGAGCCCAAATTGAAAAGTTTGTCTCTGCGGTTCAATCAGTAGTCCATTCCCTTACTCCTGATTGACGCTTCCCGGCCGTGAAGCCTGGATGCTCGGGTACCCCGGGTTTGCTGCGCGCCTTGTGCGCGCCATGGACTCGAGGTTGTGCGGGGCTTTGATTGCCTTACCCCCCTCTTCGTCCATTGGGTCGCCCGGGTAGAATCCGAAAATGAAAGTGGTTCAGTGGCGGGAAACCACCCCGCTAACGACACGACCCGTTGCGAAGCCCCATTGCCAGCCCCTGGGACTTGGGGATGCCTTCCGGGGCCCAGGGCGGGGTCCCAGGCTGGATGGCCCCACTCCAACAGGGGCCCTGGGCTAGGGATTGGGGCCCGTGGGCGCCCTTCAAAGCGGCGTCCGGCCCGGGATTGGATCCCACGGCGACGCCGAAGGGACCGTGCTAGGCTGCGGCCATGCCCGATGCTGGATCCGAACTCGAAAAGCCCCAGGCGACCTTTTCGGGGAAGGCTTGGCTAGGTGCTTGCGCGGTCCTCCTGGCGAGCGGTGGCTACCTTTGGTACGCGCTCCGGATTTTCCACCTGGACTCCTTTTACTTCGCGTTCCAACTGCACTTCGTATTGATGTTCGTGGCCAGCAACCTGGACCAACTGTTCCAGCCCAAACTGAACTCAGCCTGGTTCGATGTCGGTCCCACCGAGCTGAAACTCTACCGGCGCTTGGGAGTCATCCAGTTCATGCGCCTGCTTCAAGCGATCGGTTGGACGCGCCTGATGAAGGACGAAACCGTCTTCGATGGAACCCGAGCGACCCTGGCCTCCTACGAAAAAGCCACACGCCACGGTGAAAACTGCCACCTCTGGCTCTTCATCCTGGTGCTAACCCCCATGGCCTGGGCCGCGAACCTGGGCCTGTGGCAAGGCGTGCTCTGGATGGGCTCCATGAACATCTTCTTCCACCTCTTCCCGTGCATGCTGCAACGCACCCAACGCGTGCGCTTGCAACGCTGCATACAGCGCTTGGGTTCCGACCCTGCGGCGAACTAGGCCAACAACGGCCCACAAACCGCGTCCACCGCGGCGACCACGCTGCCGTTGGCGACGAGTTCGCAGGCGGCTTCCAGGTCGGGGGCTAGGTAGCGGTCTTCTTTGAGGGGCTCGACCTTGGAGCGCAGGCAGGCGCGCACGGCGGCGGCGCCTTTGCCGGCGGGGATTTC
>JARGOW010000336.1 GCA_029212955.1 Planctomycetota bacterium
GGGATCAGGGGTGGGGATTTCTTGGGTGCGAGGGCTGGCGCAGGCGGCAAACAGGAGAGCGAGGATCGCCGGAGACTTGAAGAATTGCTGCATGTTGGATGGGTTGGATTTGGGTGCGACGGAATCGAGCCTAGCGGTTGTCGGGACGAGGCGTGGTGCCAAATACATAGTTCAGACGGGGAGTATGCGGTTCGGGGCCGGTAAGCGAGTGCCACGCAAAAGGGCTCGCACCTGGAGGTGAGAGCCCTTTGTTATGTGCAATGGCGCGGTGGTGGTACCACCTTGAGCGGCTAGTGTTTGGATGCGCGCGCTTCGCGGGCGAGGGTGCGTGCCTTTTTGCCGGCGGCGGTGTCCACGAACTTCTTGGCAACGTCTTCGAACTTCTTGACGGACTTTTTCATGCCCTTCTTCGCGGCATATTGACGCGCCTTGATCAGGGCCTTGTCGGCTTTCCATTCCTTGGCCAAGACCTCGTCGGATTCGATTTCACTGAGGCGCGTTGCGGCGGCGTCGCCCACGTCCTGGCCTTTGAATTCCTTAGCGATGGCGGTCAGTACGTCGGTACCCGTGACCATTTCGCGCTTCGTGATAAAGACTTCGGTTTGATCGCGAAGGAGTTTGGCGTAAGCCACCAGTTCCGCCTCGAAGAGTTTGGCTTGCTCTTGGGAGCCGTCGGCTTTGGCGATCAATTCGCGGGTGTCCTTCAGGGCCTTGCCCATTTTTCCCTTGCCGGCCGTTTCGGCTAGCTTGGAAACGGCTTTGTCGTCAAATTTGGACTGGGTCGAATAGGACATGAAATCCACCGAGCCCTTCTTGGCACCCTTCAATGCCTTTTTGATCATGTCGCCTTTCAGGCTGCTGGGGTGCCCCTTCCAAAGGATCTTCCCCTCTGGGCCGACGAGGAAAGAGGCCGGTATGCCCCGGGTCGGATAGCCAGGGTTGTCTTTGAACCCCGATGCGACTCGGACCTGGATGTCGTTCTTTTCCAGGTACTTGGCAACTTTCTCGTCCTCCTCGTCCGAGAGGGCGATCACGACCAATCCGCTATCGCCAAATTCCGCTTGCAGTTCGTTGAGGTGGGGCCACGCCCCACGACAGGGGCCTCACCAGGTGGCCCACATTTCGATGACGACGACCTTTCCGCGGTACGCCTCCATCGAGGGGTTCTGACCGATATGGTTGAACCAGGTGCGGGTTTCGATCTCGGCGGCATCTTGGCCCACCACGTCGGCTTCTTCCTGGAAGGAAAGGGACGCGGTTGAGGGAATGGCAACCGCGGTGGCGCCAAGGGCCAACAACGCGGAAAGCAGTACGGGGATGTGTTTCATGGCTTGCAATACGGGGGGCTCGAGCGATATGGGGCTCGTCCCAGGATTCTACCCCATTCGACGGGTTTCGATCCGCCGCAGATGCTTCAGATCCAATCGTTTCCAATAGACGATAAGTGACGCAGCAATAATGGCCAAACCCAAGGCCAGGGCCGACCATATTCCGGGGAGTCCCATGTCCGCCTTGAACGCTAAGAACCACGCCAGGGGCAAGGCGAGCCCCCAGTACCCAATCAAATTAAAGACCGCCGAAGGGCGTGTCAGACCAGCCCCACGTAGCGCACCGCTTCCCACGATCTGGATGCCGTCGAAGACTTGGAACGCTCCGGCGATGGGCAGGATGAGGGCCGCCAGTCTGCGGACTTCCTCATCCTCGGATTTGGTGTAGAGCGTGGGCAACCAATCCCGGGCGAAGAAGAACAGCAAGCCAAAGCACAGCATGGTCCCCCCGCCCATGGCAAAGGCCCACCGTGCGGACTTGCGCGCGGCTTGGGGGCGTCCATCGCCGATGAGGTTTCCGATGCGCGTGGCCGCGGCCAGGCCAATGCCCAGTGGGACCATGAACGTGATACTCGCAATGTTCATGACCACCAGATGCGCGGAGGTGGCGATGGTGCCGAGCTTGCCGGCCAGTAGGGTCGAGAGTCCGAAGGCTGCCACTTCGAAAGAAACCTGGAAAGAAATCGGTAGACCGATGGCGAGCAGGCCGAGCAATCCCTTGCGATTCCAGGCGTGTGGGCCGAGTCCGAGCCGGGGCACACTGGCCTTGTGGTGCGATATGACATGGAGAATCAGGGCTGATCCCATGGCCGTGTGGGTGATGGTGGTGGCTATGGCCGCACCCTTCAAACCGAGGGCCGGCATGCCCCAATGCCCGAAAATCAAAACCCAGTTCAAGAGTACGTTTAAGGTATTGGCCCAAAGGGCGTGGAACAGGATGGGCTTGAGCAGCTTCTGTCCTTGGAGCCATTGCCGAATCGCAGTGAAGGCCATAACGCCCGGTGCGGAGAACATTTGCCACCTGGCGTACTGACCTCCCAGCTTGGCCAGTTCCGGCTGCTGGCCCATGGTCAGCAAGAAACCCTCGGTCCATGACCATGCAAGCATCAGCAGGGGGCACAGGAGTGCGGCTATGACCAATCCCTGTCCAAGAATGCTGCGAATGCGAGCACGGTCGTTGGCACCGTGGGCTTGGCTCACGATTGGATCCATCCCGAACAGGATCCCAGCGGCAAACAGGGTCGTTCCTTGGATCCAGACCGCCGCCAATCCCAAGGCGGCCAACTCTTCTTTGGAGTTGTTGCCCACCATGACCGTGTCCACCGCGGCCATGGAAAACATGGTCAGGTTGGTGAGGATAATGGGAATGGCCAATTGGCCCAGGGCACGCAATTCCCCGCCCATGGGGGGAGCTTGCGGGTGCTTGTCACTGGGCGTGGACATGGGCAAACCATAGCGTTCCGTGGGGCGCGATTCTTCCCGGATCAGGCTCCAAGCTTCCGAATTTGAGCTCTTTGGCACCAGCTGACCGCCGGGGATCCCGTCGGCTGGTGTACTCTCCTTTTTTGAGATGGACCTCTCCGCCATGCAACTCTTGAAGATCCCTGCCCTCATTTCACTTCTCGTCCTGTTCGCATTCACCTCCTGCGGATCGAGTTCGCAGCCGGTTCAGGTGCATTACGAGGGGGATGGGTCCGTGCGTTACATGGGGCAAATCACCGTGGATGATGACGGTGTGCATTCGGCGACCGGCCATTGGCGATTTTGGTACCCCGATGGAACCATGCAGGCCCGGGGCCGATTCGAAGGGGGTGCCGTGCCTGGCCCGGACCAATTGCAACGTACCCACACGGTGATCCCCACCAAGGGCCGCGAAGGAAAATGGGAAGGTTTCATTGCGGGGATGGGGCGGCAATGGGATGGACGATACCGTGACGGAAAGCGCGAGGGCCTTTTCACCTATTGGTATGGGAACGGGCAGATGCAGGTGCAGGCCCAGTTTGAAAATGACTTGGAGGACGGCGAATACCGAACCTACTTTGCCAATGGAGTCCTGGCAGCCACGGGCCCCTACGACCAAGGGCGCCGCAACGAGCAGCATGCGATTTACAGCAAGGCTGGACAGCTCTTGGAGCAGGGTGACTGGGATCTAGGCCAACGTGCGGGATTGCACCGGGTCTGGGACGAATATGGAACCCTTCGAGAAGAGGGCGTGTACCGGGCCGGATTGTTGGGCGGGTTGCGCAGTGTGTGGGATGAGGACGGCAATACCATGTTCATGGGCATGTACCACGGAGGAAAGCCCAACGGGCAATTCACTTCTTTCTACCCCAACGGGCAGAAGAAAACCTTTGGCGTGTACGTGGATGGCGCGCGCGAAGGGGTGCACACGGGTTGGAGCTACTCGGGGGAAAAGCAATACGAATTGGTGTACTCGGGCGGAACTCCAACCGGGGAATTCACCACGTTTTTTGAAGGTGGTAAGAAGGCGACCGAGGGCAAGTTAGAGGAGGGATTGCCCGTGGGAACACACAAGGTGTGGAGCGACCTGGGCAGGCCCCTGGGCGAAGCGCATTTCGAAGAAGGCACCCCCGGAGTGGGTGGACCCTGGCGGTTTTGGAATTCTCCCGCGCAAACCAGCGGGAAGAGTCCCAAATAGCCGCGCTTTACGACCCGTTTGACCCGCCAGCCATATGCGGTGACTCCCCAGTATCGGTCTCAGATTGGGGCAATGGGGGGCCCGGGAACGTGCAAGGCGGGGGATCGCATTGGCGACGAGCCAATCGACATCCATTTTTGCCTGCCCCTTATTCGGGTCTTAGGAACCGATGCCTAGGATCCACGTCTCTCCGCGCTGAAACACCCTGCCTTCGGCCTGAACTTCAACCAAAGCTTCCGAGCTCATACTCCATGAAAAACCTCATCCTTCCCTTCTCCTTGGGGCTGGCCTTGGCCGCCTCCGCGAGCGCACAAGTCTCCATCAACGAGATCCGCATTGATCAGCCTTCCACAGACAACGATGAGTTTTTTGAGCTCACCGGCCCGGCTGGCACGTCCTTGGATGGCATGACTTACGTCATCGTCGGAGACAGCACCCCGGGCGGTTCCGGAACCGGAGTCGGTGGCGGAATCGACGGATTCGTTGACTTGACCGGTTCGGTCATTGGCGCATCTGGGTACTTCGTCGTTGGTGAAGCCAGCATGACCATTGGGACCCCCGACTTGATCGCGAGCATCAACTTCGAGAACAGCGACAACGTGACCCACATGCTCGTTACGGACTTTACGGGAACGACCGCGGATGATTTGGACGCGGATGACGATGGCGTCCTTGACTTCACCCCTTGGACGAGCATTGTCGATAGCGTTGCCCTGGTTGAGAACTTGGCCAGCGGCGAGCATGTCTACAGCACGACCCAGGTTGGGCCCGACGGTACTTTTGTTCCTGGTCACGTGTCGCTGATCGGTGGAACCTGGGTCATCAATGACTTCGGCACTGGCTACGAGGACACCCCCGGCTCCACCAACGTTACTGAAACTGGCATGTCCTTCTGCGA
>JARGOW010000337.1 GCA_029212955.1 Planctomycetota bacterium
GGGCTAATCAGGGGGCCGGTCGGATTTCAGCTCGGCCCCTTCGGGTCGGCGATTCTCCCGAACTCCCCGCGCCGGATCCATCCCATCCGTCCATTGCCTGGACCCAAGTCCATGGGGCGCAATGGGCATAAAAAGAGGCGAACAACGCCCTGCCAAGATACGCTGCCCGCCTTTGGAGGACACAAGTCCCCCAGCATTAGTAAGTGCGCAAAAACGCGATGTGCTCCGTCACGTTTCTCGAGATAATTGCCCTCGAATTTGGGTGATCCCTGTTCCAGGCCCCAAGGGGCCTGTTTTTCCTCTCGAAATCCCCCCAATTCCCCGCTGGAAAACACCTAGCCTGAAACCTGGCCATGGAACCCAGGTAAAATACGCCATGGTGCTAGGGTGGCTGCCCTCGCCAGCCGATGGAGGCTGTCGGGGAGGTTCCAGCCACACCTCCTGGCCTCCCAGCGCCTTCCACACCTTTTCCATGACCCGCGAAAGCCGAAGAAAGCCCGATGCTCCCATCGATCTGCCCCGCATCCCGGGGTATCGCATCGAAGGCATCCTGGGAAGGGGAGCCAGCGGTGTGGTGTACAGCGGGATCCAGGAGACGATCGAGCGGGCGGTGGCCTTGAAGATCCTGCGCGCCGATTTGGTTCGAAGCACCCGGGCCGTGGAGCGATTCCGTAGGGAAGCGCGCACCGCCGCCCGATTGGCCCACCAGGCCATCATCGCGCCCATCGATTTGGGCCAACTCGAGGATGGGCGTTGGTGGTATGCCATGGAGTTGGTGGAGGGCATTTCCCTGGGCGAGCGCATCGAAGAACGCGGAGCCCTGGATGAACGCGAAGCGTTGCGCATGTTCATTCCCCTGGCCGATGCGCTCCAGCACCTGCGGGAAGTGGGGGTGGTGCACCGCGATGTGAAGCCTGCCAACATACTGATCGACCCCCGCGAGCGTGCCATGCTGGCCGACCTGGGCCTGGCCTTCGCCCGGGATGAGCCCTCGCTGACCGGTTCAGGCGGCGTTCTGGGCACACCCCATTACGTGAGCCCCGAGCAGGCGCGAGATTCCTCCAAGGTGGATTCGAGATCGGACATTTGGTCCCTGGGCGCCACCATGTACCACGCGGTCACAGGACGACCACCTTTTACGGGTTCCAGTGTGGCCGAGGTCTTCTCCTCCGTGCTGCAGGATCCTTTGGTGGATCCCAGGCGGTTTGCGCCAGATCTTTCGGCATCCTTTGTGGTGGTGCTACGGGCTTGTTTGACCCGGGACTTGGCCCACCGCTACCAGGAGCCCTTTGAACTGCGAGATGATCTGCAGCGGTTGCTCGAGCGGCGTGCACCCGAGGTTTCCCGGGAGGGGTTGGAGCCGTTGGAGCAAACCAAACCCTGGTCCAAGCGAATCCTGGTGGGGGTGGCTGTGTTGCTCCTGGCTGGTGGGCTGTCCTGGTGGAAGGTCATGCCGGAGGACGATCCCCAGGAGACCACCGTTCGGGCGGGGGATCCCCTGATTCCGCTCCAGGTTTTGGAGAACAGTTATGAGGAGGGTCGCATCCGACCCGTGGCGCTCCTGGAGCGAATTGCGGATTGGCCGCGGCCGGGGGGCAAAGCGCCCGATGGAATCCTTGGCTCCCGGTTGCAAACCCTGAACATTCGGGCCCATCGCGACCTGGGTGAATCCCTGCGGAATCTGGAGCAGGAATTGGAACCGGTCCTAGAAGGGGCCTTGGAGCGACGCAATTGGGTGGCAGCCCAACATCTCCTTCTCCGAGAATTGCCGCGAAAGCTGTTGGAAGGGGCGGGATGCGCATCCACCGAATCCTTGCCGGATGCCCAGGAATCCAAGAGTTTTGTCCAATGGGAGAAACGCTGGCAAGGTCGACTTCAGACCCATCTGGATGAACGCTTGCAAGAGGTGGTGCGTACCGGACGCCGGTGGATCCAGGACGAGGTGGCGCCCCATGTGGCGCAAGCCCTGGCGAATCAGGACGTGGGCTTGGCCTTGACCCACAGCCGGCGCAGTGTTTCCGAAGCCTTGGCGGCCCTGCAGTCCGATTGGGAAGGATTGCCAGAAACCCGGGTGCGCGACGCATTGACGCAACCGGTGGAGACGCGTCTCACCGAGCTGGAGCAGGATGTTCGCGACCATTGGGACGGCTTGTCGGAGGATCTTATCGCGTTCATCGACGTGCGGGCCCAGGTACATTCCAAGCGCATTGACGAGGACCTTCTCGAGGGGTTGGACCAGGAACTTCGCAACGATTTCGACGTCGAATGCGAACGATTGGGGCTGGATCTGGAAAAGGTGCCCAGCCCATGGAAGCAGGATGTTCTGGATCTCCGCGAGGTCCAGGGGGAGCGCTTGCGGCGCGAAGGCCGGGGCAAGCGCTTGGCCGTGGCCAGCAATGAATGGGAACGGGATTTGGCCCAATCGCAGGATCTGTATGCCGCGCGGCAATACGGCCAAGTGGCGGATCTTTGGAGTGACCGATTGGCTTCCCCATGGCGAATCAGCATGTTTCCTGCCATGGAAAGGGAACTGCGGGAAGCGCGGCTGCTGGAGGAGCTGCTGGAGCGTTGCGCCCGGAGTCTGGCGAAAAAGAACGGTCAACAGGTGTTCCTGGTCATCGAGAATTTCCGCCAGGAAGGCACCTTGGTTGAAAGTCTCAGCGCGCTGGACCGGGGCGTGGTTTTCTTGCATGGGGCGCGCCGGGAGCGCAAGGCTTTGGCCCTTCGTTCCAGCTCGGACCAGCGGGGCCCGATCCTGGGCACCTCGGACGTGCTGCGTCTTGCTGCTGGGGCCCCGGATACCGATTCCGGTGGGGGGATGACCAACGAGAGGGCCCTCGCCCGTGCGCTTTTCCTATTCCATGAGGGGGACTTGCAGGGGGCGCGCGATGCCCTGCCCAGGGAGGAAGCCATGGAGGACCCGCTGACCCGAGATTTGGAGCGGCGCATCCTGCGCTCGCTAACCCAGGGCAAAGAACGATCGCGTGAGCAATGGATCGTGATCCTGGCTGCATTGACCCGGGACGTGGAGAGCGGAGGCCAAGCCAGCCGCCGCGCCGGAGAGCAGATCGCAACCCTCCTGGCGGAGCCAGGTTTGGACCCCGCCCAGGTTCCGCGCCTCGAGCAATTGAGGGTTCGGGCCGAGGCCAACCGGGGAGCGCGGACCCTGGAGGACCTCTATCCGGATGCGAAGATCATTGCGCGGGGGCCCGAATTGGCTTCCCGTCGAAATGTCCATCTTGGATGGTTGTTCGATTCTCCCCCCGAATCCTGGGCCCTAGGGAGATTCCAAGCTAGGCCAGGGCATTTGCACTTGGCTGTTTATGAGGGAGTAGGGGAGGGGTCGAGCACCTGGCTGCAGGATCCTCTGACCTTGGCGGTCGCCTCGCCCCTGGAAACCCAGCGGCCCATGGGCTTCACCCTGCACTTTCGGTTCCCTGAGGATGCGCCCGCGTCCCCGGTGGTCCTCAGCCTGGGGGGGTACCACCTGGTCTTCGTCACCGATGGCAGCGAATCCCGTTTTTTGGGGGGCAGCGGGGACGCCGAGGAGCTCTTGAGGAACCTGGAAAATGGACAATCCACGGGCCAGGCCAGCTTTGCGGGCTTCCAACCAGGGGTCTACCACCGTTTGCAGGTGCAATTGACCGCGCTGGCCCCCACGCGCAAGGGGCGGGTGCAGGCGATCCTGCTGGACGATGTGGAGCTGAAGGTGCCAGCGCAGGTTTCCAGGCCGGCCACCAGTTCGATTTTGGAGTTCAGCTCCCGGGGCGAACTGGATCTATATCGGGTAGAGGTCAAGGCCAGCGAAATCGTAGGTCGATAGGTACAGCGTGCCCGAATCCCCCAAATCGGGTCCAGGCCTCATAATGGGGCTCGGCAGCTCGGTTTTGCTCCAACCCTCACGTTTCCGGAAGATTGCTGCTCCGGGCATGAAAAGGGGGTAGGATTGGGAAGACAGCACGCCGCTCTCACTGCCAACGCCCCCAACCGGGCCCAAAAACGGAGACTCCGACCCTGAAGGTTCTTCACCTCACCCGAACGCTGCCCCAAGAAATGTTGGGGCCCATGTATCTCAGTCGAGCCGTCAAAGACGCCGGCCATGAAATGGAGTGCGTGAGCCTTCCGGATCCCAAGTGGCTCCAGAAGATTCGGGACTTCAAGCCCGACGTGATCACGTGGTCTCTGATGACGGGCAACCACCGTCCGATCTACGACTTGAACCGCTTGCTCAAGCGCAAGTTCGAGTTCTTCTCCCTGATGGGTGGACCCCACGTGACCTTCGTTCCCGACGCGGTCAAGGACCCCGACATCGACGCCATCTGCATCGGTGAGGGCGAAGAAGCCATCGTTGAATTGCTGAACACCATGGAGAAGGGCGAGGAGTGGCGCGGGATTCAAAACCTGGCCTGGTGCGACGACGGCGAGGAGATCCACAAGAATCCCCTACGTCCCTTGGTTCGAGACCTGGACGCTCTCGGCTTCCCCGACCGCTCCGTGATCTACGATGCCCAGGATGTCTATCGTGACAGCCCGCGCAAGGTGATGGTGAGTCAACGCGGTTGCCCCATGATGTGTACTTTCTGCTTCCACCACGCGTGGAAAGAAAAGGTCTACAACGTGAAGAACTCCGAGTACGTGCGCAAGCGCAGCGTGGATCACATCATCGCAGAGGCCCTGGACATCAAGTCCAAGTACCCGCTCGACTTCGTGCACTTCGTAGACGACATCTTCAACATCTCGGGCAAGTGGCTGACCGAGTTCTGTGAGCGTTGGCCCAAGGAAGTGGGCATTCCGTTCGACGTGATCTTGATGGCCAACATGACCAACGAGAATCACATCAAGCAGCTCAAGGCCGCTGGTTGCATTTACGCGCGTATC
>JARGOW010000338.1 GCA_029212955.1 Planctomycetota bacterium
GGATGTGCTACTGACCGAAATCGGTGGCACCGTGGGCGACATCGAGGGCCTGCCCTTCCTGGAAGCCATCCGTCAATTCGGCATGGAGCACCCCAAGGAGGACGTGCTCTACGTGCACCTGACCCTGCTGCCCTACCTGCGCGCTTCGGGCGAGCTCAAGACCAAGCCCACCCAGCAAAGCGTGGGCAAGCTACGCGAAATCGGCATCCAGCCCGACGTGTTGATCTGCCGCACCGAGCAGCCCATGTCCCCGGAGATGGCCCAGAAGATCAGCATGTTCTGTAGCGTGCGCCCCGAGCGCGTGATCGAAGAGCGCGACGTGGACTTCTCCATCTACGAAGTGCCCGTGGATCTGGTGCACCGTGGCTTGGACCGCTTGATCGTGGACGCCCTGCAATTGGAGTGCGAACCGGTCACCGACCTGGTCGACTGGCTTGGCATGCTCAAGGACATTCGCGCCACCACCAAAGAGATCGAAATCGCGGTGGTCGGCAAATACATCGAGCTCCACGACGCGTACAAGTCGATCTACGAGTCCCTGTCCCACGCGGGCATCGCCACCCACTGCAAAGTTCGCTTCCGCAAGGTCAGCGCCGAGGATTTGAGCGAAAAGGGTGCGGACCAAATGTTGAAAGGCGTGCACGGCTTGCTGGTTCCCGGCGGCTTTGGCGAACGCGGATTGGAAGGCAAAATCCAGGCCATCCAATTTGCACGGGAGAACGGCCTGCCCTTCTTCGGCATCTGCCTGGGCATGCAATGTGCGGTCATCGAATACGCTCGCAACGTGCTGAAACTGGAAGGCGCCCACACCCTGGAGCACAGTCCCCACAGCCCGCACCCGGTCATCAACCTGATGGACGATCAGGCAGACGTGCCCAAGGGCGGAACCATGCGCTTGGGCGCTTACGATTGCCAACTGAAGCCTGGGACCAAGGCCCATGAGCTTTACGGCGACGACGTGATCAGCGAACGCCACCGCCATCGTTACGAATTCAACAACGCCTACCGGGAGGCCTTCGAGTCCTCCCCCATGGAACTTTCCGGATTCCACCCCGGCCGGGACTTGGTCGAGATTGTGGAACTTCCGGACCACCCGTTCTTCATGGGTGTGCAATACCACCCCGAATTCAAGAGCCAACCCCTGGCACCCCACCCCATCTTCCTCGGCTTCATTCAAGCCGCCCACAAGCTGGCCTACCCGGAGTAATCCCCGTGAACCAACAAACCGCCGCCGACATGCCGCTCCCTGGGGGCGACTTCCTGCTCTTCATCACCCGCCTTTCGATCCAGGGTTTCCTGGCCTGTGGAGCGCTGGAAAACCCGATCACCAAGAGCAAGGAAGTGAATCCTCCCGGAGCCCGCATGGTGCTCGCCGACCTGGAAATGCTGCGGGAGAAGACCTCCGGCAACCTGGGCGCCGACGAATCCAACTCGCTGAATAAGGCCATCGAAGACCTGGGAGGCTGGGTCGCCAAGCTGGACTCAGCCGAGGAAGAAGCCGAGGCGTAGCAGCAGATCCCCCAAGCTCCAAACGCCCCAGGGGCCCCAATTCGGGGCCCCTGGGGCGTTTTCGCATGGCATGGGTCCCACAACTTGAGTTACCTGGCGCTCACCCGCCCCTAGAAAGGGCGATGATTCCTCGCAAACTCATGCGTCCGTTGCTCATGGCTGTCCTTTCCTGGACCGCCGTCATTTTGACCCTGATGAACTGGATCCCCACCTGATGGGTCCACCGGGAGGCCCGCGCAAGTCCACGCTGGGCCCCCAGATTCGATGGCGGGAAAAGTCCCGCCCAGGCCGCTTCCCCTGGGGGTCCATGCCTTTTCCCCATTGCCCCATTCGCTAGGGTACACGCGTCGTAGGGACCTCTCCCCGCGCGCCTCCCCGATCGATTCGCAACATGGACTACTCTCCCGGCCTCACCCTCGCGGCGATTCTCTCGCTGACCGCGTGCAGCGGCAGCTCCTCCTCGTCCGGCGCTCCTGGCGCAGGAAGCACTTTCCAAAGCGTGGTGGTGTACTCCGCCGATGACGGAGGCGGCCAAATCCAAGCCTGGCGTGCGCCGGTGGATGGGTTGGACCGCAGAAACCTGACCGAATCCATGCCCACCGCCGAGGTCGTCGCCGGTGGCATGTCCTTGGCACCCAATGGTGACATGGTCATGGTGACGACCGAGGACGCGGGGCTTGTGCAAGTCCACGCCATCGACGCTCGCACGGGATCCGCCGACGAACTTGCGCTGCAGAGCCCAGCCCTGCCCGGCCACGCCCCAAACTTCCACTGGAACCCGATCGATTCCGCGGGAGGCTACTTGCTGCAACATCAGGTGGACACCCAGGGCAACCCGAACCGGGCAGCCCAGGACCTGTACCTGGCCACCACGGCCCAAGCTCCCTTGCAGCGCGTGAACCAGGATGGTTTGGAAATGCGCTTCGATGGTTGGGCCTTGCAGGGGGACCGGTTCACAGTGCGCGCCACGGAGATGGCTTCGGGGCAACAGAGCCTGGATATCTACGACGACCAGGGACTCTACCTGTCGGATCCATTGGCCGGCGAGACGTATTCCGAAGGGCTTGTACAGTGGACCAGCGGCTACATGGGGTTCTCCTTGGAGGTCACGCGCTTCGGGGTCACCCGCACGGAGCTCTATCAGCACGCCCTGTCCAACCAGGCCACATCGATCATCTCGCCTTTCGGCAACCAGGTGGACAGCTTTTCCTACTCACCGAGCGGGTCCCTACTCGCCATGGAATTGAACTCCACCATCACGGGCAAGCGACTGGTGGCACTGACCCAATCGGACCCCAACTTCCTGCAATCCTTGCTTTGGCAACAGGCCCCCCTGGCCGAAGTGGAGTTGTACGGCTGGTCCGATGCCCACGACCTGCTAGCGCTCTCCTACGTGGTGCAGAGTGGCGCCGAGGGCGAGGTCCTTCTTTCGTCCACTTCCAACGCCAACCAATCCGTTCTGGTGCAAAACGCCCTCCCGGGATCGCGCATTGGTACCGCCCTGTGGTCGCCGGATGGCAACTCACTCGCATTCACCAGCGATCACGAGGTGCTTGGACGAGACCAACTCTACGTCTACCGGGTCGGAGACCCGGTCCATCACACGGCTTGGCAGATCCCCGGCATGGTCGGCTCCGTGGATGACGTGGTTTGGTCCCCCGACTCCAACTACATATTCGCTTCCTTCGAGCCCGATGGGGCCGCTTTCAAAAGCGTGGCCATTTTCGGCAACGACGCCCTGCACCAGGGCCGCTTGGTGGGAGATCGCCTGCTGAACATGGCCCCCCAAAGCACTCCCGACAATCCCATGCCCAACCTGCAGCCCGCTGTGGATTCCAGCGGCGTCATTTGGGTGCAGCAGGACGGCACCACGGGGTTGCGGGGCGTGGTGTATTCCCACGTGCTCGATGCAGCCCGGGATCGGGTGTTGTCCTCCAGCGACGGCACTTTGAACCTGCACCGCATCTTCCAATTCTTCGTGCGCTAGTCCCCCTTCCCGAGCACTGGCCCAATCCATTCGGCCCCCGCATGCTGCTGCTCAGCATGCGGGGGCCGATTCGCTTCCTCGAGCCCCCCCTGGAAGGTATGCACTTCATTCGAGCCTGCCCGGGGTGACCCCGGTTGGTTCTAGGCAACCCGCGCCCGCCATGGGCGCGCAGGGATCTCTCAGGCCAGCGCCTTTAGAAGCGAGGCAACGGTCGGCTTGCCCGTGCCCGATCCCCCCACCAAACTCCGAACCACGTCCTCCACAACCCGGGAGGAGTCCTTCACCATTTTGGAACCTGCGGGTGTGAGCACGGCGAGCGCCAATCTTGCATCTCGCTCGCTGCGCTCGGTTTGCACCACTTTGATCTTCTCCAAGGGGAGCAAGGCACGGGTCACCCCCGAAGGGCTCAACGCCACGGCCGCAGCCAGATCCACCCGGCTCAATTTTTTCCCCGGGGCCACAGCAAGGGTGCGCAAGATGCGGTACTCCCCAAAGCTGATCCCGCGCACGTTCGAAAGATTCGAGTCGAGAATGCGCTCGAGTCGAATCCAACTATGCCCCAGGGAAAGTGTCAGGTCTAGATAGGGTTGATCGGGGGTCTGCATGCCGCCCAGATTAGTGAGAGATACTTGATCGCGCAAGCTTTATCCGGAGCCACCGGCCTTCGATCCCCCCCCCGGCAAGGGCCGCACGAATCGCAAGGGCGCGGGACAATTAGGCTGGACCGGGACAAACCGGACGCAAAGCACAAGCCCCCGCATGCTCGCTAGGCGACCATACGGGGGCTTGTGCGCGTTGTGGCGACGCGTCGCACCGCTCTCCTGGGAGCTATTCCACCGTGACTTTGGCGTCTTCGATAATCACGGCGTACTTGTAGCCGTAACCAAAGTCTTTATCGGCGACCAGCGTGCCTTGCACGGTGACGGTATCCCCCACCGCCACGGTTTGGGCGGTGGTGATCGTCAGGTCGTTGGTTCCGGATTCACCGCTTCCGTCCTGAAGATGAATCCAATTCTTGCCCATGATGGCCGCGCTAAACTTGACGACTTTTCCACGCAGGGTGACCTGCTTGCCCACAAACGCATCCTTCTCCGTGAACATCTGAACCACGGTCTGTCCGCCTTCCGCCTTTTCCACCTGGATAGAGGACGGCGCATCCTGGGCAACGGCATGGCCAGCCGCGTTCGCCCCGGTGACCATCATGGAATCACAGAAAAAGATCTGTTCAAACGTCCGGTCCAGGGTCGCGCTCCTGAAACCGGGCATGGGTGTCAGACCGCGGGCGATCAGCTGGGCTCCCTCGGTCACATTGTGGGCAGTACCCGCCGCCCATACTTCGCCCTCGGCCGTCTCCAATCGAACGTCGGTGTATCCACCGGACT
>JARGOW010000339.1 GCA_029212955.1 Planctomycetota bacterium
AAGTGGTTGGGTGGCAGGAATTCGGCGCGGAGGGTGACCTGGTTGTGGGTGACGATGTCGCTTCCCAGGGCGAAGAGACTTCCGCTCAGACCGTTGCTGCCGCGCGGGGCAGGGCCGCAGAAGGACTGGCCAATCGTGTGGGGCATGGCAAGTTCATAGGCGCCCACATCCACGACGATGGCTCCGTCCCCGTCCCCATCCCGGATGCGCGCCTGGCCGACCACGTCGGCAATGGCTCCGGGCGAAAGCCATGCGGATAATCCACCATCGACGGCGGGGGAGGAGTCCTGCAGGCCGTAGTCATTGTCGGCCACCGTTTGCGGATTCCCGTCCGGCCCAACCGGATCCTTGAATAGGGGGTTCAGGTTCAGAGCATTGCCTGGCAATGCTCCAGCCCAACCTTCGATGATGCAGTTTTGAAACCCGTAGGAACCGTTCTGGAAGGGGCCGAGAAAATGGTCGCGCTCGTCGCCGAAGCTTCCAAATGGAATGTGACCCCAAATGATGGAGTTAAAAAAGTGCACCTCAGACGCCTGATTGACAACCGCCGGCCATTGCGCGGGTTGCACCGAGCCGGTCGCTCCATTGTCGGCCAGGGTGCAGTTGATGAACTCCACATCCGACTGTACAACAGTGGCGACCCCCGTATTGCCAATCATCAAGCTTGAGGTGATCCTGGTCGTTTCCACGGAGCCATTCGTGAAATTGGTAATCGCGATGGCCCCGCCTCCGTCACCGCCCGCCTCGTTTCGTTCGAACCAGCATTGGCTAACGAAGGCATGGCCCATGTCGATGTACAAGCCCCCACCGCCTTGGGCCCAATTTTCAAGGAAGTGGCATCGCTTCATTGTGACGGGGCCCCTACGTAGATAAGCACCCCCGCCGTTGCTGGACCCGACAACGGCCTGATTGTCCACAAACCGGCAATCAAGAACAGTCGTGGATGAACCATTCGGATCTGAGAAGGTCAGAGGGCTCACGCCCAAGCCTGCGCCTTGGTTGCCAGCATTTCTTTCAAAGTTGCAGTGCATGACCGATGCGGCCACATGGCCGCCGACCCACAGGCCGCCACCCATTGCACCCGATGTGTTTTCTCGGAATGTGCAAAGTTCCACCGTGGCGGCGCTGTTCACTAGGGCCAAGCCCCCGCCGGATCGTAAAGCTGAATTGCCCACAAACCGACAGTGGACAATGCGAGGGCTTCCGCCTTCCACGATGATGCCCCCGCCAAATTGATCCGCAAATCCATCGGCCGCACCACCACGGATTTCGACACCATCCAGCAGCGTGGCTCCTGATAAATTTGCCATTCGCATCACGGTCTCGCTGTTGTCGAGGGATCCAGCTATGGATCCGGTGGGGCCCAGGGGGCTATCGTCGCCCAGTAAGTCTCCCGTCAGTACGCTCGGATGGGCGGCGGAGTCCCTGGCCGCCAGGTCGGACCCTCCACTCGGAAAGCCTCCGAGCAGCGCGATTCCGTCCACCATTGTGAAGGTCAACGCCGGGTCCAGGCTGCCACGATCCGGACGATAGGTTCCCTCGGCCAAGTGAATTCCTTGAACCTGGGGGTCCATGGCTGCCGTATCGAGTGCATCTTGCAAGTCCTGAAATGCTGTGTTCCAGCTCGAACCATCTCCGCCATTGGGTGCGCCAGCGTCCACGTAGAGTGTTTCTTGGGCGTGCAGGGGGGGGAGCAGGCAAGCCCCGATCAGGAACTTACGCAGTGGGAATGGTTTTGTGAGTTGCATGGGGGGTGGGGGGCCTTGGAGGGTACTTTGCAGCAAATCTGCCCCGCAGGGGACAGATACTGCAAAGCGAATAATCCGATGCGGCATTAGCCCCATTTCCCTGCCCCAAGGCGAGCGATCGGTCCCAACAGGCTTCGGATCCTGCGCTTAGGGAATGGATGGATTCACGATTGTCGATCGATTTTGTGGGGGATCCATGACCTCGATAAAGTGCTCGAAGTTATGGTGGTCCATCCGCTGGTGGGGCCGGGTGATCGTTCATTTGACTTCGCCGATTTGGCCTGCACCCGATGGTCCCTAGGATTTGATTCCACCCACAACACTATGTCTGATCCCTTCGAAGGCTGGCCCCTGGCCCCCGCGTCCAAAGACGACCCGCGCATCGAGTCCTTTCGCATGTTGTTGGCGGTTGTGGACCGATTGCGGCGCCCGGAGGATGGTTGTCCTTGGGACTTGAAGCAGACTGAAGTTTCCATGGGGCCGCGTTTGGTGGAGGAGGCCTACGAGTGGATTGAGGCCATCGAAACCAGCGACATTGCGGAGTCCACGGCTGAGGCGGGGGACACGTTGATGAACCTGCTGCTCATGTGCCGCATCGCCCAGGACAACGGGCGTTATGACCTGGGCCAGGTGGCGTTGAACTCGGCCACCAAGCTGGTGCGCCGTCACCCCCACGTGTTTGGCGATGATGTTCAGACCGAGGCCGAAGGGGTGCTCAGTCGTTGGGAGGAGATCAAAAAGCAGGAGCGCGCTGGCGAGGATAAGGAGGACAAAAGTGTGCTCAGTGGACTTCCGATCGGGCTGCCCGCCCTGGTGCGCACCGCCCGCATGGTCAACAAAACCATGTCTGCCGGCTTCCGCTGGTCCAATGTGCAAGGAGCCTGGGACAAGGTCCAGGAGGAGCTCGCTGAGCTAGGCGAAACCCTGCCGCCCCACGCCCTTGAAGCCGAACGCAAACCCGATCTGACACCGGAACAAAAGGACCGCATCGAGTCCGAATTGGGCGATTTGATTGCTTCCGCAGCGATCCTGGGCGAATACCTGGGCTTAGACCCCGAGCGTGCCTGCCGCCTCAGCGCCCACCGATTCGAAAAACGGTTCCGCCAGGTTGAAACCAACCTTGGCGATTCCATGCAAAACGCCGACGTGCCGACCTTGGAGAAGGCCTGGCAAGCTGCGAAGCGTGGCGACGATGTGATCGGTTGATAGAGGATAGTTGCGATCGGACCGCGGGCTACGGCCACATCATCTTCCTCATCCCATGCATCAACTGACACATTGCACGAAATGCGGTCTGCGCTTTAAAGCCGATCGATTGAATGCTGCCGGGCATTGCAAATCCTGCCGAAGGGTTGCTGGGGAATACAAGCCAAGGGTCAAACCTGAGCGGAGGCTGAAAGTGGTGGAGGAGCAGCACAGTTGGAGCACGTGCGGAAACTGTGGGATGCCTGGCCTGGAATTGGAGGAGCATTGCCCCGCCTGTTTCTGGGACCCTGAAGGGGAGTTCGGTACAGAATCGATCGGGGATGAGGAGGCGTACAACAACTACGATGATTCTGAGGGCTACAACTCCAAGGAGAATATTGCCGCCCGGCGTCAGGCGCGCACCGTAACCAAGCGACTTGGCCTCGTGCGGTGGCTGGTGACGGCACACTTAATACTTGTCTGTGTGGCGATGGTGGCCCAGGTCGCATTGATGGTCATGGAGTCCTCCGCCGATCGATTCAACTTCAAGTTCGGTCAGTTGGCATTGCAGTTGCTTTTCCTGGTGGATGTGCGGTTTGAATTGAAGTCCATCCACAGCACTAGTCGCTGGGGTCTCCGCTTGGCTGCCGGCTTTACGAGTGTAGTTGCACTGTTATGGTTCTATTCGCCCCTGGGTTGGTTGCTCGGTGCCCTTTCTGCAGCATACTGGAGAGGCGTTTGGGTCAACCGGGACCTGGATCAAATCCGTGCCGCGAACCCCTTCGCTTTCCTTGATGGGGCGTGGGAGGAGTACAACCGAAAGAAAATTCTATCGGAGCTCGGGAAACCAGGATGGTGGGGGACCGGTCCCCATCGTGCTCTTCTGGTGACCGTTCCATTGATGTTGCTTGCCATCGCCCCGACTGGCTTTCAGTTTTTGCGTCCGGGGGGGGCAGTCCCCAAGCAATCATCTCGAGGTTTCAGGCCGCGTGGAATGCGAGTGATGCCGTGGCGGTGGCGGCCATGTCGGCTCCTGGGCGAGAAAGTGTTTGGGTCAAGCGATTGGAGCGCCAGAACCAGGAGCGGGCTTGGCACGGCGTTTTGCCTAGCTTGGATCGTGTGAATGAGGATCCACTCATGGGTGATTCAATTTGGGTGACCTACTCAGGCGAAGATGGTGATTTGAGGGCCGAATTCGCGGTCCTCGGAAAGGATTGGGTTCTCAAGTCGTTGGATTACCGCGGCTTCGATTGAGGTCGCTATGATCGGCCCTCTTCCCATTCCTCCCCATTTGCTCAACCCATGCTCGCAGCCGCCAAAAAGCTCTTTCTCTTCCGCCAGCAGGGCGGAACCCAGACCGCCATACTCGACGATGTGGGGTTGGAGATTGGGGAGGGGGATTTCCATTGTGTGATGGGGCCGAGTGGTTCGGGCAAGACGACCTTGCTGTATCTATTGGCGGGGTTGGATGAACCTTCGGCTGGTTCGGTGGAGCTTTCCGAGCAGGACTTGAGTGCATTGGGCGAGAGCAAACGCACCTTGTTGCGTCGCCGGAGCGTGGCGTTTGTGTTCCAGTACTTTCACCTGCTGCCAAACCTGACCCTGGCGGAGAACATTGGATTGCCGCTTTGGATTCAAGGCAAGAGCCGTGGTTGGGAGCCCATCGCCAAGGATTGGGCGGGGCGTCTTGGTTTGGGCGACCGATTGGATGCTTTGCCCCATCAGCTATCTGGGGGCGAACGCCAGCGTACTTCGATCGCGCGGGCCCTGGTCGGGGGGCAGCCGTTGATTTTGGCGGATGAGCCCACGGGAAACCTCTCCCAGAAGGCGGGCGCGGAGGTCATGGATCTGTTGCGCAACGCCGTCGATGAAGAGGGCCGCTCGGTTCTTCTCGTGACCCACAATCCCCGGGATGCGGCCCGGTCCGATCGCGTACAATTCC
>JARGOW010000340.1:0-4572 GCA_029212955.1 Planctomycetota bacterium
AAAGTGCAGAGCCGCTGATTCGTGAGACTCTGGCGGCGCATCTGGAGCGCTATCCCGAAAAGCATCCCCGTGTCTTTAGTGCGCGCGCCCATTTGGCAAGCGTACTTTCAGATCAAGGGCTGAACGCCGAAGCGTTGGAAATTTACGACGTCATGCTGCCCCAAGCACAGGCTATGTGGGGCCCGGATCATCGCAACGTGCTCACCATGCGAAGCAACCGGGCGGTGGAGCTTGAGATTTTGGGTGAGCACGATCGGGCGTGGGCGGAGCAAACCGAGCTGGTCGATTTGTCGGTCAGACTGCTTGGTGCTAGCCATCCCGATACACTGAATCGTATGGCAAATACTGCTGGGGTAGCGACAAGTTTGGGCAAGTTCGATTTGGCCAGTGAGTACTTTCAGCAGGTTCTCGAAGCGTACGACGAGACGCAAGTGGACCCATTTTCTCGAATCGTTGTGTTGAACAATTTGGCCTTTTCTCTTGAGCGGCAAGGGAAGCGTGAAGATGCTTTGGTGATTCAGCGACGTGCAACGGCCGACTACGAGGAGCATCTTGAGGATGGCAACATGTCCACCCTCATCTCACGCAACAATTTGGCGATCCTGCTCATGAAAACGGGGCATGCGGAAGCTTCGGTGGTCGAAGCCAACAAGAACTATGAAATGGGCCGGAAGTATCAAGCAGGTCACAAGTTCGTCACCTTCCCATTCCGAATGAACTTGGGACGCTGCCTGGCCGCAGCCGAGCGTTTTGAAGACGCGGAGGTTGAGCTATTGGCGGTCTATGGCGAATTGCAGGGGGACCCGGGGGCCACCGATGCTTCCAAGGCGCGAATCCGCGAGGTGCTCGCGCAGACCTATCAAGCGTGGGGGAAGGAAGGAGAGGCTGCCAAATACTTGGACGCTACCGGGGAGTAAGCCTGGCTTAGCGGTGGACTGCATTTTCCGCCGGTTTGATCCGCGGAAAGAACTTTCAATACACTGCGTTCAGCAAGTGAGGCAATCACTCCGTATTGGGGGTGTTTCTTGGATTCGACTGATTCAGAAGCTCAATAATCTGCCGAAGCACGGGCAAAGCCTATGCTTTCAATATGAAAAAGCAGCTTGCCTATGATTTAGAGTCCGCCGACGCGAAGCTGAAAAGCGCGGCGATTGTCGGTGCGATGACACCTACCACCTGCCGCCTTTGGATCCGCGCCTACCATCCCGGGCGATGGTGGCTGGTTGTGACGTCAGAACCGATCGAGGATGAATGGGATACGATTGGAAACGAGCCAGTGGCGGAGTATCTCCAGCGTATCGGGGTGGACCCCGCATTTCTCGGTTCGGAAGTATTTGGCAATGACACCGATCGATCGCGGGTCTTTGACGTGGATGGATTGGAGGAGGGGAGGTGTTATCACTACACGCTCTATGCCGATGAATCCCTCTATCCGGTTCCTGTAAGTCGTCGCCGCGAGATTGGATTTCGATCCCAGTGCTGTTTCAGGACGCCGACCGCGGACAGTCCATCGGTCACGTTTGGGCTTTACTCGTGTCATGACCCGTTCAAGTCCAAGGCCGCGAATGTGGGCCTTTGGTCCGACATGCTTGAAACCCTGGACGAAGTCGACGCCGATTTCTGCATTGGCGCGGGTGACCAAGTGTATGTAGACACCACGCAGGAGGACCTTTGGGTTTGGCTTAAAACCCACAAACGGGAGTTGATCGAGCGCCATGTCAATGGCGACGGAAGCGTGGACGAGTTGGGAGTTCTGGGCGAGATGGTGGCATTGTATCGCTACTTTTACCGGAAGTACTGGGCCTTCAAGGAGGTGCGTGAGGTGTTTTCGAGGTTCCCCCAGTACATGATTTGGGATGACCACGAAATCATGGATGGGTGGGGCTCGCTGACGAAAAAGGAGCGCTCGCAAAAGCTAGACCGTTTGCTCGAGTGGGAGGATGTGGAGTTCAACTCGTACCTGGCGGACCTGATGTATCAGGCGGCGAAGCAGGTCTATATCGAATACCAACACAGCCACAACCCCGTCACGCCCCACGATCAGTTCGACTATGGTTTCGACCACGGAGCCTTCGCGTTTTACACCCTAGACATGCGTGGCGACCACGACGTGGAGCGGGAGTCCCCTCGGAACCGGAAGTTGCTGGGTCCGGAGCAGCATGGTCGCTTCCGCGATTGGATGGAAGGGGATGCAGTGGCGGACGCTAGGGCCCTGTTTGTTGTTTCACCGGTTCCCGTCGTGCACTGGTCCAGCTTTGCCGTTAACAAGTTGGACTTGGGCAGCGTGAAAGACGATTTCCAGGACGAGTGGGACCACAAAACCAATCAGAAGGAACGCGATGTGATCCTGAAGCAGATCTTCCGGTACTCACACGACACGTTGAGGCCGGTGGTCTTCTTGAGTGGGGATGTACACTGTGGGGGCGTATTCCGGATCCATAGTTCCGAGCATCCACTGGCCAATGTTTGGCAGGTCACGTCGAGTCCGATTTCGCGTCCAGCGGCTCCTGAAATCGCAAAGTGGATCGTTCGCGAGGAGGGCTGCCTGGGTGGATCGAAAGTCTTCACCTTCAAGCGGGAAGTCTTTTGGGCGGCGAACAACTTCGGAATCCTGAAAGCGCGTGCGGTGGGTGAAGCCGGGGTAGAGCTAATCGCCGATCTGTATGGGGATCCTTCGAGCGAAGACCGTTCCTTGACGCGCCGCAGGGTGCGTTTGAGCTAAGGGTTGGCGCTAGGTTGGGGTGGAAGTCGAGTCACCGGGCCCGGCATCCTCCCTACCCCAGCCATCGGGCGTCACAAAGCCGCGTTCCACTTCCTGGTCCCGGGACATGCCGATGATTAGGTTGGGGCCTTGGCATAGCTCCGGGTTCCAAGGGCGTGCGGTGGAGTCCCGCGGGATGCCGGTTTGGCTCGCCAACCAGTTGGGTTTTCGGAGCTCGAACCAGCTGAGCTTTGACGTGGAGAATGTCGTTTCGAATTCGCTTCGGGTACGCCACCAGGCTCTTTGATGATTGGGGTGTGGGCGAAGCTTCAAGTCGTCCTTTGGGTCCTGGGGCGGTTCGACTTGTTCCGCGGAGCCGTGGAACAGATAGCCCTTCAGGAAAACGAAGGACTCATCCACGTGCAGCCCTCTTGCTTCGAGCATGGCACGGGCCACGGGATGTTCGTTGCGCCTGGCTTGGTTGTGCAAAAGGTGCATCCCCTTGCGGCCCAGGTCGTCGCGAAGGTTGGGTCCCACCCACTGGCTCAAATCATGGAGAGCACCGAATCCCAAATAGAATTTTGCGGCCACTTCCCAATGGCCGGTGCGGCCGGTTTTCCGGTCGTGCACAATGAGGTCCAGTTCCCCATAGGTGGTTTTGGCATCGCGGATTTGCAGATTGCGCTCGAGCAAATCAAAGTTCGGACTGGTTTCGAGCCAGTAAGCGATCAAGTTCTCGAAGTACTTGCCGAGCTTTTGGCCCGCCGATTCACCGATGGATTCCAGCAGGGGCCGGGGGTCCCTTTCGAGCTCCCGGAGGTGAGCGCCGAAGTCTTCGAACTGTTCCGTGCACCACCCCGAGGATGCACACCGGACAAAGTGACTGGAAGCCTGAATCATGGGGGGACTCAAGAGGACCCAGGCCAGGTCGCGAACGGCACGTTCTCGGAATTCTAGTAGTCGGTGCATTTCGCGGTGGGGCGGGTGCCGGAGAATCGCAAGCGCGCCTCGGAGGGTGCTGGTGAATCGATGATCATGAGTCCTGTCCGCCCTTGCGTTTCTTCAAGGCTTGCTTCAAGAGGAATTCGATTTGAGCGTTCAAGCTGCGCATGTCCTGGGCCGCCCACTCGCGCAGTTCCTCGTGCACGGTGGGGGCTAGGCGTAGAAGGAAGGCCTTACGGCCCGGGGCCTTGCCTTCCTTTTTCTCGTCATCCTTTCCAGGGGTGGGCATGCCTTCGATCAGTTGTAGATTCCACCCGTGTTGATCACGGGGTTCGGTGCGGCATGGGAACAGAGCACCACGAGTAGGTTGGACACCATGGTCGCCTTGCGTTCATCGTCCAGATCGAGCACGCCCCGCTCGGACAGGTCGCTGAGCGCGTGTTCGACCATTCCCACGGCTCCGTCGACGATCAAGCGGCGCGCCGAGATGATTGCAGCGGCCTGCTGGCGTTGCAGCATGGCGGAAGCGATTTCGAGGGCGTAGGCCAGGTGGCTGATGCGAGCTTCGAGCACTTGCACCCCTGCGCGGTTTAGGCGTTTTTGTAACTGCACGGTGAGCTCTTGCGAGATAGCGACGCTATCACTGCGCAAGGAAGTGGTGCCTTCTTCGGGGACGGCTTCACCATCGCCCGTGTGCAGTTCATAGGGGTGGGTCTTAGCGAGCTCGCGCAGGGCGGCCTCGATCTGAACGCGCACGTAGTGTTCGTAATCCTCCACGTCGAATTGGGCCTTGGCCGTGTCCGTCACGCGCCACACCACGATGGCTCCGATCTCGATCGGGTTGCCGTACAGGTCGTTGACCTTGATCGTTTCGCTGGCCAGGTTGTTGGCGCGTACCGTGAGCGAGCTCATGGTGCGGCTGGCGGCGG
>JARGOW010000340.1:4582-4869 GCA_029212955.1 Planctomycetota bacterium
TGGCGCGTAGGGAGATCTTGCGGCGGCTGGTAAAGGGGTGGGACCAGTAGAAGCCCTCCTTGAGTACGGTTCCCCGGTATTTGCCGAAGAAGACCAGCACGACCGACATGTTGGGGGCGACCACGTAGAATCCGATCAGCAAAATGAGCGTGACCAGCGTGCTCGTCACCAGGATGAAGGCGCCCACGCCCTCGGAGCGTTGGTCGATGAGCTTCAAGCCCCAAGCGAAGAGAATGGGGTAGAGGATCAGCAGGGGAGCGAGAACGGAGCTGCCCGCGATGGGCTTG
>JARGOW010000341.1:0-4624 GCA_029212955.1 Planctomycetota bacterium
CAAGCGCGCCAACGGGTGGCGACCCTCACGCACATCGAATCCACCGACCAGGGGCTCGATCGAAACCCCTCCCGCTAGCATGCCTTCCACGAAACGGTCGCAGTACCAGGCCACATTGGCCAAATCGCGCCTGGAGCGGGCCAAGCGAAAGCGCAGGATGTGGACCTCGGCCATGGCGTTGCGCCATTGGTTCTTGTCCGGCTCACCCGCCAGGGCCACCTCGGCCCAGCGGGCCAACAGATTGGCGGATTCGGGATCCCCAGCCGAATGCGCGTCCTGTGCCAGTTTGGCCAGCAGGCGTCCGTCCATCGCCATCCAATCGGGATTGAGCTCGAGCAAGGGCAGCAAATCACCTCGCTGGGCTACCCGGTGCAACACGCGCCTCTGGGATCGCCAGTCCTCCTCAACGGAAGCCCCGCCCAGCCGCTGATTCCACTGGTCGACGCTCGCCAAGAAAGGCGCCTCAAGGATCGAGGAAGCTTCCCCCATGTCCAGTGCGCCACGACCCACCAAAACCAGCAGCAACTCCGTGGCCAGATGGGCTTCGATTTCTTGGTTCGCACCCTTCCCAAGTCCCGCCGCGCGAGCTCGCATCCACCTGGCCCGCAGGGCCGGATCAATGCGCACGTCCTGAAGCGGCTGGAGGGCTTCCATGGCCAACTGGGGTCCCGTGATCCCAATGTCCTCGTTCATCACCTGCAAGATGGCTTCGACCTCACCCAATCGCGCCAACCCAGCCAACGCCACCTGTCGGAGATTCGAAGACGCCCGGCGATTCGTGGCCTCTTCGAAAAGCCGGCGGCCCGCGCGCTGGGCATCGGACAACCATCGTTCCTTGAGGACCGCACCCAAGTGGGAATAGTCCGCCGCCCCCACACCGTCCACGAATCTGCGCAGGTCGGAGTCGGGGTCCGCATAGGAATGGGACGGAAGTCTCAAAGCCACCTCTACCCGCAACCGCCTCGGCCATTTTTGAATGCGGTGCAAGTCGCCTTGCACCCAGGCCGCGAACCCCGGTGCGTCCGCGATCAAGGCCACGCACGCCTTGGAATAATCGAACCGCACATCGGCTTGGGAAGCTTCCGGCAAGCCCAGGATCCAATCGGCCCGCCGGGTGAGCCCTCGGGTCAGCGGATTCGCTTCGAGAGCAGGGGCGGACTCACGACCACCGGCGGTTTGCACCCGCCGCAGCGCTGCGGCCCGTCGCGCCAGGTCCCGACTGACCGGCTCCCGACCCGCTTGCCAATCGACAAACCGCGCTTCGAGTGCCTCCGCCAAATCCCGTTCAAAAAGAGCCCTCCAGCGGGCGTCTGTCGCCAGAAATGAAAGGTGCTCCAAAACAAGTAGGTCACACGGCCCCGGCTCCCGTACAAGCTCGAGCCAATCCCCGCCAAACGCCCTCCAAGCCTCCGAATTGGGTAATTCACGCAATAGGGACTGGCGTGAATTCGGCCCTTCTTCGCGCCAGATTCGGTGCAGTCGCTCCTGTACGGCGGCCGGATCCGGCCCTTGCGCCAAGGTTCGAAAAGCCAACCGCAAGGCCTCGCCCTCGCCGGATTCCACCACCTCCAACAACAGCTTTTGTCGTTCGTCCCCAACCGGGGATTCGCACAACCGGGAGACCGCCAGCACCTGAAAATCCTTCCCGTGCTCCCCCCTGATCCAGGGCGCAAGGGCGGACAGGGGAATCGCGCGCCAATCCCCTTCCAATCCGATCCAAACGAGCTCCTGGATGGCGCGGCTTTCCCCTTCGGCTCGCTTGAGTGCCACTTCTGGAGGGGCGCTTTCCGTCGCGAATCGAATGTAGTGTTCCCGGGCTTCGTCCATCCCCCCAAAAGACCGCACCGCCTGGGCGCTCAACTTGGAACTCACATTCAGCCCAATGGCCCAATAGATCTGGCTCAGCCGGCTGGAACCCAAACGCGCCAACTCCGATTGGACCTGATTCCACATGTAGAATTGGACCTCCCATTCGTCGCCCACGGGCGGCGCATCGAGCAAGCCTTGTTCCAAAACGCTCCAATCGATGGCGTCCGGCTCCGCGTTCAAGGTTCCTGCGAATGCCTGCTGGGATAGGGCCAGCGCTTCCACATGGAAACGAACCTCCGGGGACGAGCGCCGAACCAGCTCCCTCACATTCTCGATGGCCCTTGGATGCGCCATGAGCCTGAGGAAGCCCGGGTAAATCGGACGAAGCTTCCCGCTTCCGCCGGATTCTGCGATCCACAGGGAGTCCGCCGTCCGCTCTTGGGCCACCCCCAAATGCATGGCAGCCGCGCGATAACCGTCGGGATTCGTCCCAAGGCTCTCGGCGCCCCCCCGGGCCAAATCCTCTAACACGGAGTCGTACGCCGCCGCACCCGCCGCACCAGAATCCAACCACGCCTGGGACAGGGCTGCGTTGCGCCAGGCCGACGCTTCGTCTCCGAATTCCCGAGCGATGGGCACGGTCCAATCCACGCAATCCGCTCCAGCCCCCTGGCCCATGCGCACGATGCGCCAGGCCGCGGCGCGAATCGGAGAGCGTGGATGCCGGAGGGCCGCTCTCAGATCGGCTTTGCGATGTTTGCAAAACCAACGCGCGGCCTCCGGGCTGCGCTGCATGGCATCCAAAACATCATAGGCCTCAAACCAATGGGAGGAAGCCAGGCGAGGCTCCCAACGCGTCACCGTCCCCGCGGGATCCAGGGCCACCCGGCGAATCCAAAACTCGGCCGATTCCGCAACGGGGTCCGAGGTTTGTGCTCCGCTGTCCTGCAAAACCCACCCCCATGTACGATCCATGGGGAGCACAAAAAACCCCAGGAAAACCGCAATGAATCGCAGACCAACCACTTGGATCGGGACTAACCCGCTTCCCCGCTGGACCGCGCCAATTGCAATTGGGCCTGACCCAGGTACCCAATCAAGTCCGACGCGATGACCGCACGCTCGCCCAGGTCAGCCGCCGCCAAGTCCCCGGCCAAACCATGCACGTGTACCGCTGAAACCGCAGCGTCAAACAGGGAAAAGTCCTCGCTGCCCAAGCGTTCCGACCACGCCGCATAGGCCCCGAGCAAACCGGCCAACACATCCCCCGTGCCCGCCGTCGACAAGGCCGGACCACCGGTTCCATTCACATGGACCACATTGCCGTCGGTCACCACGGTGCCGTTTCCCTTGAGCACACACAGGGATCCGGACCGAAGTGCGAGCTCCATGGCAAACTCGATGCGCCCTTCCCGATCCTCGGGGACGGGGCGATCCAGCAACCGCTCGCCCTCGCCCGGGTGGGGCGTCAGAACCACCTTGGACTGGGACATGGTGAGCAGCTCGGGAACACTGGCCAGCACGTTGAGTGCATCCGCATCCAAAATGAGCGGCCCCTTGTAATCATCCTCGACCAAACGGCGGACCAGTTCACGCGTGCGTCCACTGCTGTTCAATCCCGGCCCCGCAACGCGTGCGTCGCAGCGATACTCGCCGATTTCTCGGGGCAAGCGTCCCGCGTAGAGATCGCGGGTCCGCGAAACATCCAGAAACACAGCCTCGGGAACCGTGGGCGTGATGCGATCCACCATCTCCGTTTGAAAGATGGCCAGGGCGACCAGTCCGGCTCCTCCCCTTTGCGCAGCGCGCAAGGTGAGCTGTGCAGCGCCGGGCATTTCCGGACTTCCCGCGAGACAAAGAACCTTGCCGACCATGCCCTTGTGTGCGTTGGCGGGAAACGCAGGGGGAGCTTTGGGGCCGGCGACCGTATTGACTTGTTCTGCTTCGCTCAAAGTTCCACCTCGAGGGTTCCGATGTTGATGCCCGCATCGTTGCGTTGCACCTGGGCCCGGTACTTGGACAAGGCCGCTATGGCATCGGGTTCGAGCCAGTCCAAGTGAGCCATCAGCTCCACCGTCACCGCCTGCAAACCGCGCATACCACCGTCATCCATTTTGACCGCAAGGGCTTGGTTGTGCCCCACTCGACCGACCACGTATACGCCCTCCGCGCCAACCTTGGGAAAGAGCACGCCCTTCGAGACCTTGCTCAGATCCGTGCAAAGGCGCCGGTTGCGGCCCGCGATCATCTCCGGATTGGCCGCCACGGCCGCCACCAGCCGCTCGCAGGTGGCGCGTCGGGTCTCCGACCAGCCCCGGGGAGTCGTGAAACTCGCAAAACCACGTGCCAGGGCCTCCAGGGGCAGGCGGAAGGTCGGAGCGCTGCAACCGTCGATGGCCACGGTGAGCTGGCCCTCTTCGATGGCGGTCATTTCGATCAGAGCCTGGCGCACGGCCAGCTGACCGGCGGACTCGTTGGCCAGATATTCTGCCGGATCCACGCCCAGGTGGGTCGCCAGGGCCAGAAAACCCGCGTGTTTGCCCGAGCAGAAGTGGTGCAGGGCCGAGGGGGTTTCCTTGGACTCGCGCAGGGTCTCTCGGGCCTGACGATCGCCTGGCGGCGTGGTGCCGCAAAGTAGATTTTCCTTCTTCAAACCCACCCGGCGCAGGATGTCGGTCACCCCGCGGGTGTGCTGGATTTCACCATTGTGCGAGGACAGGGCTAGCGCCAGGTCGGCCGGGGTGTACCGGAAGTGATCTGCAGCCCCGCTCTCCACCAGGGGACTGGCTTGCAGGCACTTCACCGCGCTCCGAGC
>JARGOW010000341.1:4634-4868 GCA_029212955.1 Planctomycetota bacterium
ATCGGCCGTGGCGCCTGAGCCTTCCTGCACATTGCCGTCACCGTCCACCACGACCCATACGCCGCGGTGCACCGATTCCACCCAACCCCCGCGCCAAACGCGGGCCAAGATGGGGTTTTGAGAGAAGGCCGTATCTGAACTCATGGTGGCCCAGTCTAGCGCAAGCGACCCCCCTTTGCCCCACGCGCCCCCGGATACATGATTTGAAACTCCGGCGCGGAAATTGGCGGGGCC
>JARGOW010000342.1 GCA_029212955.1 Planctomycetota bacterium
GGCTTCCAGGCGGGAGCGTTCCGGCGCGCCCCTCAGAAGGCCCTCGAAACCCTGGTTCAAGGCTTTTTGGTCAAACTGGTGGTCCTGGCGGGCATGTGCCTGACCGTCCGCTATTGGGAGGTATTGGGCAGTCGCCTGGATTGGCAAGCGTTCACGCTCGCCGCCACTTGCGGTGTCTTCCTTCTGCTCCTTTTGGGCACCTGGGACAATGCTCCCATCCTGCGCGAGGACCGCCTCGTGAATTTCCTCCGTTTGCTCTTGATGGCCGCCGTGGTCTTCGGATCCTGCTTCCTGACCACCAAGTACTCCGAGCATCACGCCGCGTCCAACGACAATGCGTTTGTCGGATTGTACATGCACCTGATGCCGGCCCCGTTGCTGGCTTCCCATGGTGAGCATGGCATGGAGGAAGGGCACACCATCGACGATGGTCACGACCATGGTTCGGATACGAAGGACTATCTGTTCGCGCCCAGCTTCCCCCTGATGCCCGCCATCATGGACGGTGCGCCGGACAAAGAAGGCACCAACCTGGTCTTGACCAACTTGCAGATCTTCCAGGTCGCTTCGATCTTGATGATCCTTTTGGCCTTTAGCGGCGTCCCCGGCTACCTGCGCACCGGAAGGGGCGACTGGCTCACCCGCGTGCTTACCGGCTGGATCCTGTACATTCGAGACGAGATGGTCATCCCCAACTTGGGTGCGGATGACGGAAGGCGCTTCCTGCCCTTCTTTTGCTCGATCTTCTTCTTCATCGTGTTCATCAACCTGATGGGACTGGTTCCCGGATCGGTGACGCCCACGACCAACGTGTTTGTGACCATGGCCCTGGCCCTGATCACCTTCACATCCATGCTGGGTCTCGGCATGGCAGCCCAGGGGCCCGTGGCCTTCTGGAAGAACCTGGTGCCCCACGTTCCGATCGTCATGTGGCCCATGATGTTCGTGATCGAGGTCGTCGGCCTGATCATCAAGCCCTTCGCCCTCATGATTCGTCTTTTTGCGAACATGACCGGTGGCCACATGGTGGTGCTGTCCTTCATGGGACTGATCTTCTTTGCGGCTGGCACGGACGTGAACAGCATGGCCTGGGGTATTTCGGTGCCCGCGGTTGGCTTCGGCGTGTTCATCATGATCATCGAAGGATTTGTCGCCCTGCTCCAGGCCTACATCTTCACCCAGCTTTCCTGCTTGTTCGTGGGTGCTTGTTTGCACCCGGATCACTAGGATACCCCCCAACTTCCACTGGGAAGCGGCCCGCAAGGACCCGCCTTTCAGTTTTCAAAACTCGAAGTGATATTCTCCACCGCGGTGGTGGAGGCTCGCTTCAAACCACCCCCTGAACCCAGCCCTCCGGGGCCCACAAGAAACTACCCGTCATGCAAGACCCCGTAGAAACCACCAACCAGGTCATGGACATTGCCAAGTTCGGTGCAGCAATCGGAGCTGGCCTCGTCGCTATTGGCGCGGGCATGGGCATCGGTCGTATCGGCGCTGCAGCAAACGAAGGTATCGCTCGCCAGCCGGAAGCCACCGGTGACATCCGCGGCACCTCGATCATCCTTGCCGCCCTCATCGAGGGTGTGTGTCTGTTCGCCATCGTGCTTTCGCTTCTGATCGTGCTCGGCTAAGGCGTTTGGGTTCAATGGGGGAGGAACCTGGTTTCTCCCCCTGGTAAACCCACCGCCCGGCTGCGACACGTTCGCCCTTTTCGCTTCGCTTTTTGAGCGAACACCCTTTGTTCCCGCGACCCAACCCTGCGATATGAGCCAATCAATCGTCTTAGCAGTAGCTGAGTCTGGAGGATTCAATCCTCTCGATATAGCCGCTGGTGGAGCCTTCTTTTGGACTCTGGTGATCTTCCTCTTGGCCCTGCCTTTCATGTGGAAGATGGTCTTCGGACCGATCACCCAGGCCCTCGCTGAGCGTGATGCCCAGGCGACCGCCGCTATTCTTGCTGCCGAAAAGGCTGGCGAGGAAGCTGAGGAAGCCCGTGCCGCGGTCGAGGTGGCCCTTGGGGAAGCCCGCGTGGAAGCTTCGAAGTTGGTGAATGCCGCCAAAGATCGGGCCGAGGTCCGTGAGCGCGACATCGTCGACAACGCCAAAAAGGAATCGGAGGCCATGATCGCTTCGGCGCGCAGTGCCATCGACTCCGAGCGTGAGAAGGCGCTTTCCTCCATCCGTGAAGAGGTCGTCGATCTCAGCCTCGGTGCAGCCAGCAAAGTGCTGGGTCGCAACGTGGGCTCCGAAGACGACCGCCGCATGGTGGGCGAACTCGTCGCAAGTCCCGCATCCAAGCCTGAATAACCGGAGCTATTCCTGTGCAATCCGAAATCTTAATCGATCCCGTAGCCAGCCGTTGGGCCCATGCTTTGTATGAGCTCGCCAGCAAGAAGGGTAGTTTGGACGAGGTTCGGAAGGACATGGACCTGCTCAAGCAGGCCCTGGGAAGCTCCCGTGTGAGCGCCTTTCTTGGGCACTCCTCCATTCCTTTGGAGCAGAAGGAGAAACTCTTCTCCCCGCTGACTCAGCAATTGTCGAAGTGGACCCAGAACCTGGTTCACATGGCATTTGAGCGCCGTCGTGAGGGCCTTTTGCTCTCCTTGCCCGCTGCCTTCAAGCAACGGGAAGACGAACTGAGTGGAACCGTGCAAGGTGTCGTCGAGAGCGTTCGCGAATTGGGTCAAACCGAAATGAGCGACCTCGAGAAGAGCCTGACCGCTGAGTTCAAAAAGACCGTGGTGCTTACCCAGCGTAAGAACCCGGACCTGGTCGGTGGAGTGCGCGTCTTTGTGGGCGCCTACATGATCGATCGCTCCTTGTCAGGTCGGATGGAAGACCTGCGCCGGAAGCTGCGCACCGCGCCGCTTTCCACCAACTAGTTCAACCCCTCTCAATCGAACCCCTCGGGCCCCAGCCTGGCCCCTCGAACACCTGATCTAACCATGGACCTCCGACCCGCAGAAGTCACTTCGATCCTCGAAAAAGAGATCGAGTCCTACGGTGGCAGCAGCCAAATGCAAAGCGTCGGCACCGTGCTGACCGTCGGCGACGGCGTGGCCCGCATCCACGGTCTCGACGACTGCATGATGAACGAACTCCTGGAATTCCCGGGTGACGTTCAAGGTGTGGCCCTGAACCTGGAAGAGGACAACGTCGGTTGTGTGCTTCTCGGTAGCGCCTCCAAGGTGCGTGAGGGTGACACCGTGCGCGGCACCGGCCGAATCATCTCGGTTCCCACGGGCCCCAAGCTGCTGGGTCGCGTCGTCGACGCACTCGGCAACCCGGTGGACGGCAAGGGCCCCCTGGGCACCGCGGATTCCGATCTGCGTCCCATCGAGCAGCCCGCGCCCTCCGTGGTGGAGCGCCAGCCCGTGACCGAGCCCCTGCAGACCGGAATCAAGGCTATCGACGCCATGATCCCGATCGGCCGCGGCCAGCGCGAGCTCGTGATCGGTGACCGTCAGACGGGCAAGTCCGCCCTCTTGGTCGACACCATCCTCTCCCAGAAGAACACCGGCGGCGGCGACCCCAACAACCCCGAGCAGGTCATCTGCATCTACGTGGCTGTGGGTCAGAAGCAGTCCACGGTGGTGGACATCGTTCGCCGCTTGGAGACCGAGAACGCCATGGCTTACACCATCGTCGTTTCGGCTTCGGCTATCGACGAGGCTTCCATGCAATACCTGGCTTGCTATGGTGGTTGCGCCATGGGTGAGCGCTTCCGCGACGAAGGCCGCCACGTCGTCATCTTCTATGATGACCTTTACAAGCAGGCACTGGCCTACCGCCAGGTGATGTTGCTGCTGCGCCGTCCGCCCGGACGCGAGGCCTTCCCCGGCGACGTGTTCAACCTGCACAGCCGTCTGTTGGAGCGCGCCGCAAAGCTCTCCGACGACGCGCCCAACATCAACCCGCGCTACAAGGCTGGCGGCGGTTCTCTCACGGCGCTGCCCGTGGTGGAAACCCAGGAAGGCGACGTTTCGGCGTACATTCCCACCAACGTGATCTCGATCACCGACGGCCAGATCTTCCTCGAGTCGAACCTGTTCAACTCCGGTATCCGCCCCGCAGTGAACGCCGGTATCTCGGTGTCCCGCGTGGGTGGTGCTGCCCAGATTCCGGCCATGAAGAAGACCGCTGGTCCCCTTCGTCTGGACCTGGCCCAGTTCCGCGAGCTGCAGGCCTTCGCCCAGTTCGGTTCCGACCTGGATGAAGCCACCCAAAAGAAGCTCACCCGCGGTGAGCGTCTGGTGGAGATCCTGAAGCAGGGCCAGTACGTGCCCGCCAAGGTGACCGACCAGGTCATGATGATCCACGCTGGTACCTCCGGCGCCCTGGACGACATGCCCGTCAAGCAGATCGCCGAATTCGAGGTCAGCCTGCGCGAGCACATGAGCACCATGCCGGAAGTCGCCGATTCCATCGCCGCTTCCAAGAAAGGCATTCCGGCCGAGGCTCTTGAGTCCTTGAACCAGGCCATCGCTCTCATCAAGTCGCAACTGGCCTAACCCGCCAAACCCGAAACCCCAAACGCGAAACGACCATGGCCGGTATTAAGGAACTGCGCGGAAGAATCACTTCCGTGGGCAACATCCGCCAGATCACTCGGGCGATGGAGATGGTGTCAACCACCAAACTCCGCCGCTTCCAGGATCAGGCGATGGCGTCGCGGCCCTACTCGGAGGAGATCACCGGTTTGGTGGGGCGCCTCTGCCAGGTGCTGGGAGAGGAAGCGCAAAACCAACCCCTTCTGAAGGAAGGCGCGGGGGAAAAGACCATGGCGTTGGTCGTGAACTCGGACCGTGGACTTTGCGGTGCTTACAACTCGAACCTGTTGAAGGTCCTCGA
>JARGOW010000343.1 GCA_029212955.1 Planctomycetota bacterium
ACACCGCGCATGACCACGGTCACCTGTCCGTTGAGCTCCTCCGTACGCATATCCAGGCGTTGGAGCAAGGGGGAAGCCTCACGCCGCACCCGTCCGCGTTCATCCACGGTTTGATCGATGCGCGCCAGGAGCGGCTTCACATCGGGCATGGCGGATAGGATCGAAAAAAGTCCCGGAGCCTGTTCCTGGTGGTCCTCAAACCACCCGGTCAAACGTCCCGCGGCATCCAAGAATCCACGCAGATTTGCGTAGCGGGCCTCGTCGTAGGCCATCAGGTCCAGCGGATCCTCGGGCAAGGGGTCCGCCAATCCCGCCAAGCTGGGCACGGTCTCGCCAGCGATCAACTCGCGCATTTCGCGGATGTTTTCCAAGGCTGCCAGGGCCTCCGTCTGGGGCCTGGGCCCCAACTCCCGCAGGGCGCGGAATCCCAAGGAGGAAGCGCAAAACGGCTCCATCAGCCCCAGCACATCCTCCATCTCGAGCACATCCCAGGCATAGTCCTGCTTGGGCATGGCATTTTGGAAGTAGATCAACTCGGTGGGGCGGGACATGGCGCACGAAGTATAAGGGCGCGCCCGCGGTGCCGTATAGCCAGGAGTCGGGTGGGAACCGGATTGCCCCAGCTCGAATCACCAGGACAAAGCCGATTCGAGGCCAGACTCACGGCCCCGTTTCTGGCAGAATCCTGGCAAATCAGTCCGCTGCTGGGCGTACCCGGCGAACGGTTCTCCCTGCACACCGGCCAGCACGTCTGGCCCGAGCCCCCATCCACACCATGAGCGACTCCCACAACAAAGGTCATTTCGAAACCCGCGCCATCCACGCCGGCCAGGGCCCTGACCCGCAAACCGGCGCGGTGATGACCCCGGTCTACATGACCAGCACCTACGCGCAGACCTCCCCCGGCCAGACCGTCGGTGGCTACGAGTACTCGCGCACCCACAACCCCACCCGCACCGCCCTGCAGGACAACCTGGCCTCCTTGGAGTCGGGCGCGCACGGCCTGTGCTTCTCCTCCGGCCTGGCCGCCACCAACGCCCTGCTCGACACCCTCAAGCCGGGTGACAAGGTCGTGGCCGCCAACGACCTGTATGGCGGCACCTACCGCATCTTCACCGCGGTCTTCGAGCGCTACGGCATCGAATTCCAGTTCGTGGACACCACGAACCTGGACGAGGTCAAAGCGGCCATGGACGAAAACACCCGCTACCTCTACATCGAATCCCCCACCAACCCGCTCTTGCGCCTGACCGACATCGCAGCCTGCGCCAAGATCGCCCACGACGGCGGCGCCAAGCTGGTGATCGACAACACCTTCGCCACGCCCTACCTACAGCGTCCCCTCGAGCTCGGCGCCGACGTGGTGCTGCACTCCTTGACCAAGTACCTGGGCGGCCACTCGGACGCCGTGGCCGGTGCGTTGATCGTCAACGACCAAAAGCTCGCCGACGAATTGGCCTACTACCAAAACTCCGTGGGCGGCACGCCCGGCCCCATGGATTGCTTCCTGGTTTTGCGTGGCATCAAGACCCTGCCCCTGCGCATGGATCGCCACGCGGAAAACGCGCTGGCCATCGCCAAGCACCTGGAAGCCCACCCCTCCGTGGACCGCGTCTTCTACCCCGGCCTGCCCTCCCACCCCGAGCACGAGCTTTGCAAGAAGCAGATGAAGAACGGTGGCGGCATGGTCAGCTTCGAGCTCAAGGGCGGGGTGCCTGCCGGTGACAAGTTTGCCAGCTCCACCAAGGTCTTCACCCTGGCTGAGTCCCTCGGCGGCGTGGAGTCCCTAGTCGAAACGCCCCCCTCCATGACCCACGCGTCCATCCCCGCTGAAGTGCGCCACGCTGCCGGCCTCCAGGACGGTCTCGTGCGCCTCTCGGTCGGCATCGAAAACGTGGCCGACCTGATCGCCGACATCGACCAGGCGCTGAAGGTTTCGACCTTGGTCGAGGCGTAGGGCCCACCCCCTGACCCAATTGACGAGGCCGTCGCCCTGCAACCTGCAGGGCGGCGGCCTCATCTCTTGGACCCCTCCGGAACACCGGTGGCCTGGATCCCATCGAAGTCAGCCCGCTCCTGAGCTCGGCCTTCCCCACCAGTTCATGGGCCCGCTCAAGGGGTCCCCCTAGGGCTGCAAACCCATGTTGCACTCCGGTTGAGACACCGGAGGTTCTTTTTTGTCGCAGTTGGCGCGCATTCGCCGCCTTGGGTATTGGAGCCCAACCGGGCTCGCTTCCACCCCTGGAGAACCCAGCCCTAGAGCCCCATGAATTCCCTGCTACGTCCCTCGATTTCCCTTCCCCCCATCCTCCTGGCGGCCTTGGCCTCCTCGAGCTTGGGTTTCGCCAATGATGCCCAGCTCGAAAGCGCGGCCCCTTCCATTGATTGGAATGACTTTGACGGGGATGGAGTGCGCGACGCCCTGATCCTTCAGGCCGGGCAACCCGCCCGACTGCTGAAGGGCCGCAAGGGCGGTCAGCTGGACGACGTGAGTACGCACTCGGGCCTCTCGCGGATCCAGGACGCAACCTCCGCCATTTGGCACGACGTGGACTTGGATGGTCGCACGGACTTGCTCCTGATCCAACGCACCGTGGGAGCGCACTTGATGCTCCAAGTGGGCGACGGGGTCTTCAAGGAAGCCACCGCCGAAAGCCAATTGGACCTGACTGAGCACCTGGTTAGCGCTTCGTTCTTCGACTACGACGAAGATGGCCGGGCCGACCTGCAGACCGTGGGTCTGCGCGCGCATCGCCTCTTCCAAAACCAAGTGGGAGGATTCGTCGAGATCGATCTCAACCCATTGAGCCTGTCCCTGGCAGCCGGGGCCCCAGGCGCTTCCAACGCGGCCTCAGCGGGCGCCAGCAACGTGAGCACCCCCATCCTGTTCTTGCCCCCCGAAGCCGGTGCACTGACGGACCAGGCCAGCCCCTTGAACAGTCCAATCCAAGCCTCCACCGTGCCCACGGCGGGCATGCTGTACCCCTTGGGCAATGATTTCTTTGTGGATGCGCTTCAAGGCAACGTGGGCATCGGAAACATGAACCCGGCCACGCCCTTGGACGTGAATGGCGCGGTTCGATCCCGGGTGGGTGGTTTCATTTACCCCGATGGGTCGGTGCAGAGCACGGCCACCCTGGTGGGCCCCCAAGGCACCACGGGCGACACGGGAGCCCAAGGTCCCCAGGGTATTGCTGGCCTGGACGGACAGGATGGAGATCAGGGACCCGTTGGCGCCCAGGGCATTCAAGGGCCCGTCGGCCCCCAGGGCATCGCGGGTATCGACGGCTTGGACGGAGCCCAGGGTCCTCCGGGCATCGCGCCCGCCGGCTCCGCCAACCAAACCGTGCGCCACAACGGCGTTGATTGGGTCGCCGACAGTCTGATTGTCAACACGGGTTCCGCACTGGGCGTTGGAACTTCCCTGCCCGACTCCAAGATCCACGTGGCCACCTCCTCGGCTAGCCTCCTCGCCGCCATCGAAGGCGCGGGTGCCAACGGCCCCACCAAGGGTTACCTCGGTGTGCGTGGCGACACCGACTTTGATTCGATTCTCAGCGCAGACTGGAATGGACTGGAGATTGGAGTCGCGGGCATCTCCGCGGGAGGCTCCTCAACCGATAACATCGGCGTACTCGGCCACTCCAACCATGTGGCCGTTCGAGGTGAACATTCGGGCGACCCCGACAACGATTGGGGCGAGCTCGGTGTGGACGGTATCGGCGTGCGTGGAAGCGGCAATGTGAATGGTGTGCTCGGCACCAATAGCTTCCTCCTAGGCAGCGGCGTTCGTGGCGAAGGTGTGGGAAACGGAGTGTTTGGACAATCCAGCTTCGACGGTAGCGTCGCTGTGATCGGAACCTCCACGGGTACGGGAGGCGCCGGCGTTGGCGTGCAAGGCCGCTCATATTCAGCCAGTGGCTTTGGCGTGCAAGGCCTCAACACCAATTCCGGCTCATCTGTGATCCATCCGATTGGTGTGGAAGGGCTCGCCACCGGCGCTTCGGGTCAAACCATTGGCGTCCGAGGGACGGTGAACTCCCCCACTGGAACGGGAGTCGAAGGTCGTTTCAACTCATCGACAGGAACGGGTGACGGCGTAGCCGGCTACAGCAATTCATCGTCAGGCGTTGGTGTCTACGGCAGGACAGAATCCACATGCAGTTTTGGTGTTTGCGTTGGTAGCGGAGCGGGTGTCCTTGGCTCGGCGACAACCGGGACTGGCCTAAGCGGGCCCGATGCCATCCGTGCCAGCGGCAACCTTTCGGTGAGCGGACTCAAGGCCTTCGCCATGCCCAACCCCTTGGACCCGGAACGCGAGATCCGCTTCTACTGCATGGAAGGCAACGAATCGGGTACCTACTTCCGCGGCACCGGTCAGATCGTCGACGGCGTGGCCATCATCCCCGTGCCGGAGGATTTTGCCCTGGTCACCGATGCGGAGGGCCTGACCGTTCAAATCACACTGGTTGGCGGCTGGACCGAATCCTGGGTGGAGTCTAGCGATTTGCGCTCCGTGGTCGTTCGCGGCAATGCCGATCTGGACTTCCACTACTTGGTCTCCGGTGTTCGACGCGGCTACCAGGGCGTCTCAACGGACCGCCCGAACGTGAGCTTCCGTCCCGAGGTGCGCGGCATCCCCTTCGGCGGTCAGTACCCGGCCGAGCAGCGACAAATGATGGTGCAAAGCGGCATGCTCAACGCGGACTTCACCCCCAACGAAGCGTTGATCCAAAGCTTGGGCTGGGCCCTGCGAGAGCCCACCGCCAAGGAATTGGAATCTGCGGCCCTGATGGCTGCACAAGGTATGCGCTAGGCGGATCCTAGGAGAGTTCGCGGGGGCGGGGGCG
>JARGOW010000344.1:0-1880 GCA_029212955.1 Planctomycetota bacterium
CCTCGGAGGTCAACATCCCCCTGGCCACGCGATCCGACTGGGCCTCTTCCCCAACCATGTGCCACCAGAAAGCCATGCGGCCCGCCCACGCCTGAAGCGCCTCCAAAGCCTCGAAACCGGCCGCACCGGCGGGCTGGACCCCGGCCAACTCCATATCCCGAATCCACGCTTCCATGGCATCGGCCTGGAGACCGAGTCCCAGGGAAGACAGGTCATCCACGGCCCCTACACCCATTCCACCGGCACTCACGAGGGCGGCCAAGGCGCTGCGCCGTAGGGAAGCATTCCCGTCGCTCCGCAGACGCCCCAAGGCCCTTTCCGCCAAGCCCGCGTGGACTCGAAAACGCCCAGAAAACGCAGCGAAACGAAGCCATTCGCCCAATTCGTCCCCTTCCGGCCAATGCAAAACGAGGGCGTCCCCCAAGGCTGTACCGTCGCTTAGAACCGAAGGCAATGCGCGAAGGGCACGGGCTGCGAGCAACTGCCGATCCCATTCCCTTCCGGTTCCATCGGGGTCGATGACCGCTCCCTGGGCAAGCAATCGTCGCACCCCTTCGGGCTCCATCAAAACCGAGGGCAAGTGACCCCGCGCGGCGGCCATACAAACCGCTTCAAACTCCAAATCTCCCCCGCGCATCCAACGTTGACCCAACCAATCGATCGCCGCCGGCCAACCCACCTGCGCCAAGGCATTGGCGCAAGCCACGCGCCGTTGCGGATCGGTTTCCTGGGCTGCGCCGCGCACCCACCTGGCGAGCAGCTGGGATCCACGTCCGCTGCCCGTGTCTCCACGGGCGCAGACCCGGATGAAAGCGCCGGGCCCCGCGACCTCTTCCAAGTCGGCAGGATCCACGGGTTCTGGCCGCCACCCGATGACCTCAAGCGTGACCCTGTGCTTCTTTACCAGCAACACAAGAAGGGTTTCCCAAGACCCCTCAAAGGTTTCACTGCTGATTCCAGAGCTCGTCATTCGCCGCCGGGCATCCAAGCGGGGATCCAAAATCAAGTTCGCCGGGGCATCGCCAAACAAATGCAATCGATCCAAGGCCACCCCCAAGCCCCCCGGCGACGGCCAGGAGGGATTCGCGTGCAGGCGATCCTCGCGTCCTCCCTCCAACAGCCACTTGTCGGGAAAATCCGAGAGCGGCAGGGGCGTTTCCATGAGGTTCGCATTCCATGCCAGGGAACTTTCCTCCAGGGCCCATTCACCCACCTCGGCCACGCCCCCATCCCCGTGGGCGGTCAGGCGAGCCGCCAGGGAAAAATGCCGGGGGTGGTCGGCCAAGACCAGGGCCAGAGCCCGGCGCGCGCCATAGTCCCCTGCCGCGGCGATTTGGACCAGGGCCGGCCAATCCTCCGACCCCAATCGGCGCACCAACCACCCGTGGGCGGCCAGCCTCCGGGAAGCCTCCCCGTGCCCCAGATCAGCCAACCAATCGGAAACCGATCGCTCCTGGCTGGCTGGAAAGGGGTGCGTCGATGCCGGGAACCCGGCAAGCGACACCGAACTCCAACCGGAGCCCAGGGCGAGAACGCAAAAAGCCAACTGACAAAAGGGAGCCACCATGGCTCCATGCTACCCTGTCGCGCCCGTGTTGGGCCAGTTCGGCCCGCCCGGGGTGAGACCCTTCCAGCCGCTGCCCCATGTTCCGAAAGCTTCTCATCGCCAATCGAGGCGAACCCGTCGTCCGCATCGCCCGCGCCGCACAGGCCCTCGGCATCCAGACCGTTGGCGTGGCCTCCGAGGCCGACGCCGGAGCCTCCTGGGTGAATTGCCTGGATGAGGTCGTCACCATCGGCGGACGCGCCCCTGGCGAAAGCTACCTGCAAATGGAAACCCTGGTGCAGGCCGCACTGCAAACGGGCTGCGCCGCAGTGCA
>JARGOW010000344.1:1890-4846 GCA_029212955.1 Planctomycetota bacterium
GGGCTTCCTGGCCGAAAACCCGCGATTCGCCGCTCTCTGCGCCCAGCACGGCGTCACCTTCATCGGCCCCACCCCCGGCGTCATGCAGCGCATGGCTCTCAAGTGGCCTGCCAAGTCCTCCATGGATGCGGCTGGGTTGGTTTGCATTCCAGGTTCCAAGGGACTTCTCTCCGGGCCCGACCAGGCCATGGAAATCGCCAAAGAAACCGGGTTCCCCGTGATCGTCAAAGCCGACGCGGGCGGCGGCGGCCGCGGCATGCGCAAGGTGGACCGGCCCGAGGATTTGGCGGCGGCCTTCGCTGCCGCCTCCGCTGAATCCCAGGCGGCTTTTGGCAACGGCGCCCTCTACCTGGAGCGCTATCTGACCGGCGGAAGGCACATCGAATTCCAGTTGATCACCGATCGCTTCGGCAATGGGGTCCACCTTTTCGAGCGTGATTGCTCGGTGCAACGCAACCACCAAAAGTTGATCGAAGAGAGCCCTAGTCCCGCAATCGACGAAGAAACTCGCATGCGCATCGGCGCACAGGTGGCCGAAGCCGCCCTTTCCATCGGATACACCGGTGCGGGAACCATCGAATTCCTGCGCCGCCCGGACACGGGCGAGTTGTGCTTCATGGAAATGAATACGCGCCTTCAGGTGGAGCATTGCGTCAGCGAAATGGTCACCGGAGTGGACATCGTGGCCGAGCAAATCAAAGTGGCTGCCAACGAGCCCTTGAGCGTGCGCCAGGAGGATCTGAAACTCGAGGGCCATGCCATCGAAGTCCGCATCAACGCGGAAGACCCCAGCGCCAACTTTCAGCCGACCCCCGGCGAGCTCACCCGCTTCTCCATCCCCACCGACAAGGGCCCCGGAACGATCCGCATCGACACGCACCTCAGCGAAGGCGACGAAATCTCCCCCTACTACGACTCCCTGATCGGCAAGATCATCGCCCACGCGCCCACCCGGGCCGGGGCTATCGAAACCCTGATCCGCACGCTCGAGGCCACGCACATCGAAGGCGTCAAGACCACGGTGCCCCTGCACTTGGCTGTTTTGCAATCGCCCGAATTCCAAAGCGGCGACTACGACACCTCGTGCATCCCCGGCTGGCCCGCTTAGGCCTGACCCCAAACCCCGCCAGACCCGACACTCCCCCTCGCTTTCCGATTGCCATGGCAAAGGTCCCCCTGACTCCCTTCGGCTCCCCCCGATCCACATTTCTGGACGAGAAGAGCTTTCAAAAAAACCATGCCTACCTGGATGAGCGCGTGGCCGAACTCACCGAACGCCGCGAAAAAGTAGCGGAAGGCTGGGGCGAAAAATACAAGGATCGCGTACACGCCAAGGGCAAACTCACCGCCCGGGAGCGCATCGAATTGCTCAAGGACGAGGGCACCCGCATCTTCGAGGTGGGCACCTTCGTCAACGACGGACGCAAGTTCGGCAAGGTGGAAAGTCCCGGTGCGGGCGTGGTCACGGCCTTCACCCAGGTCGAAGGCCGCTGGACCATGGTCATCGCCAACGACAACACGGTGGCCTCCGGCTCCTGGTGGCCCAAGAGCCCCGAAAAGATCGAACGTGCCCAGGAGATGGCCAAGCGCCTACGCCTGCCCGTGATCTACCTGGTCGATTGCTCTGGCCTGTTTCTGCCCGAACAAAGCACCACCTTCCCGGGCCTTACCGGCGCGGGACACATCTTCAAGAAGAACGCGGAACTCTCCGACGAAGGCGTGGCGCAAATCGCTGGAGTCTTCGGTGATTGCATTGCCGGCGGCGGGTACATGCCGATCATTTCCGATCGCGTGTTCATGACCGAGCAGGCCTACATGGTCATCGCCGGCGCAGCGCTGATTCGCGGCGCCAAGAGCTTGCACCTTTCGAGCCTCGACATCGGTGGCCCCGAGGTGCATGTGCACCAATCCGGCTGCGCCGACGTGCGCGTTCCCGACGACGAAGCCGCCATCACTCTCATCCGCGCCGAAGTACGCAAGCTGCCCTCCAGCGGAATCGACTTCCACCGACATGGCGCGGACGCGGCCCCGCCCCTACAGCCTGCCGACGATCTGTCCGGAATTTTCCCCCCGGACCACCGCCACGTGTACAACGTGGACGAGGTCATCGCGCGCCTGGTTGACCACTCCATGTTCTGGGAGCTTCTGCCCGATCGGGGCCGCGAGGTCATCGTGGGCGTGGGTCGAGTGAACGGGCTCTACATGGGATTCTGCGCCAACCGTCAGGGGCTCATCGACGACCCGGAACACCACGGGGGCAAAAAGCCCGCAGGCATCCTGTACCGCGAGGGCATCGCCAAACTTTCGACGTTCAGCCGGGCATGCAACGCCGACGGCATCCCCATCGTTTGGCTGCAAGACATCTCCGGTTTCGACATCGGGGTGGAAGCGGAACGCCAGGGACTCTTGGGTTACGGCTCCAGCCTGATCCACGCCAACAGCACGAACTCGGTCCCCATGTTCACCATGCTGCTGCGCAAGGCCTCCGGAGCGGGCTACTACGCCATGGCCGGTTTGCCCTACGAACCCATCGTGCAACTCTCCACCCCCATCACGCGCCAGTCGGTGATGGAAGGTCGCACCCTGGCCATCGCCGCCTTCAACACCAAGCTCAACGATGAGTTCGAAGTGGCGGTCGAAGATCCGGACGAACGCGAAAAAATCATCGCTGGCATGGCCGCCACCGAGAAACGCATCGAAGGCGACATGGATCCCTACAAGTCCGCCAGCCAAATGGACACGGACGAAATCGTGGCCCCTTCCGAACTGCGTCCCTGGCTCGAGCTCTTCGCCGAGGCCTCCTACCAGGCCAGCGGCTACCGCCGCATCAAGAACCCCCGCATCTGGTCCATGCACGACATCCAAGCCCTTTCGGAGCCCCGAGGCTAATGAGCGAACCCATCCTTACCTGGCGTATCCAAACCCTCCCCGCCCAGGACGAATCATCCGACGCACC
>JARGOW010000345.1:0-1316 GCA_029212955.1 Planctomycetota bacterium
ATTTGGCGCCTTGTTATGCCGCGGGCCACATCCATGTGGGGGGCTTGGTGGATTGGACCACGGCCGAGCTGGCTGCGAAGATCACCCTGCGCGAAACGATCACCAAGGTCGATTGCGCGCGGACTGGATCCCCCTGTGACACGTTTTGTGATCCGATGGAACCGAACTCGACGGGGGAGTCCACGACCTTGAGCGCCTTTTGGACGGCCGTGGGATTCACGGGGCTGCATTTGGAAGTGGGCTCGGGCCCGCCGGGCGAGTTTGGATATTTCTTGATTGGAAGCGGTCGGGACTTCCAAGGGATCGCCATTGGTCAGGGTCGACTTTGTTTGGGAACCGGGATCGGCGACAGCATCGGGAGGTACAACGTGGCAGGCTCCATCTTGCAGTCGATCGGGCAATTCAATGCTGCGGGCGAACTCGAGAACCTGAGCGGTACCTCCCACTTTGGCACGGGATACGATGTGCCCTATGCCATTCCGAATCAGGTACAGACCATCCAGCCGGGTGAAACCTGGCACTTCCAGATGTGGCACCGCGAGGCGGGGGGCAGTTCGAACTTTTCCAATGCCCTGAGCGTGACGTTTTAGTCGCGGGGCCAGGGAAGCCGCCCGGCGCCCGCTATTGCGCGTCGGAAGCCGGCGGTTTCCGTCGGGGCCCGTCACATCGCCGATCCAATGCGGAGCGGGCCGCGTGGGTTGCGGTGGAGAAGCAAGCTTGCAGGAGGAAGCCGCCGGTGGGTGCATCCCAGTCGATCATCTCCCCGGCCACGAACACACCGGGATGATTCTTCAGCATCAGTCCTTCGTCTAATTCGCTCCAGGCCACGCCGCCCGCGCTGGAGATGGCTTCCGCCACGGGCCTGGGCTTCAAGAGCCCAATACGGCAGCGCTTGACCTCGGCTACGATTTGCTCCGCGGACTTCCAAGGTCCCCGGTCCGGAAGGTGTTGGAGCAGGGCTGCGGTTCCCGGGTCCAGTTTCAGCCGGCGCCGCGCTTCCCGAACGAAGTTGCGCTGCACCCGACCCATGCGATCGATCAACGCAGCTGCGGTCCGTTCGGGTTTGAAGTCGAGGAACAGTTCCGGTCGTTGCATGTTACGCAGCGTTGGGCCCATTCGATAAATGGGCGGACCCTCGAGTCCATAGCGCGTGATCACCAACTCCCCACGGCTGCTTTCGTTTCCCACGTGAACGCGCAGGTTCTTTAGGGGCAGGCCTTCCGCAGCCTCCAAGAGCGCCGGCGGCCATTCGCATTCCCAGCCGCAGTTGGAACCCACCAGGGGGGCCACTTGAACGCCGAGTTCACCGAGCGTTT
>JARGOW010000345.1:1326-4810 GCA_029212955.1 Planctomycetota bacterium
ATCCGTTCGAGCCTGTTCTGGGCCAGGAAGCCCCTCCAAGGGCGAGCACGACCCCGTCAAAGGCGTAGGTGCACCGTTTTCCACGGTGCCTGAATTCCAATTGAGGGCCGGGCTTCAAGCCGCTCCAGGAGTGTTCGGTTTTGAATTCCACCCCCTCTTCGCGCAGGCGTGCAATCCACCGCCTGAGTAGGGGAGTGGCGCGCATGCGACCGTTCACGGGGACCGGTAGCACCTTGCCTGCACCGGATACAAAGGTTTCGATTCCCAGGTCAGCGGCCCACCGTCGCAGGGCCCCACTGTCGAATCCAGCCAGGATTTCACGCCACAACCCTTCCGGCAATCCGGGGCCGGAATAGCGGGATAGAAATGCCTCAAAGCCATCCCCATGGGTCAGATTCAACCCGCTATTGCCAGCAACGAGCAGCTTGCGTCCCACGGTGCGCTGCCCCTCAAACACCGTCACGGCAGCGCCACCACGCCGCGCCACTTCAGCCGCGCGCAAGCCGGCGGGCCCGCCTCCGACCACCGCAATATGTTGTTCCGACTTGGCCATGCAATCCGCGAGGTTACCAAAGCAAAGCCCAGGGGCCTCACCTCATTTCCGGCAAGGTCCGTTCCACACGCACCAGCCAGTGTGCCCAACAAACCAGGGAATCCCACACCGGTCCACGCAGGAACGGCACCCCTGGTGGGTCCGCTCGATTACCGGACTCCGATGCGAGGTCACGCCATCGGCTCCAAGTGCTCGAGCTGGCATGCCCTTCGCTTCCCTTGGAATCGGTTCAGGAATCAAACCCTGTGGGGAGGTGGAACGTGCCTCTCCAAGGGGGACTGCCGGCAGCTTCGGAATGGATTTTGTTTATCTGGAGAAGGACTAACGAGCCCCCCCGCTACGGATGGCAGCGGTGGTGCAGGACTGGGTCCCACGTACAATGCTTGGTGCGGCGCCCGGACAGGGGGGAACGTCGCAAGCCAAGGGCGGGGGGGGCTTCCCCGATCCCCGTTCCTGTGCCAATCACTTACGTTTCAGGAAAAGGTGCTCATTGGCCCCTTCGGTAAACGAACCAGGTCGAGGCGAACCTTGGACAATCGTTAGCGTATCGCCGTGGATTCGATAGATACACGACATGTATTTATCGGACCCCATGGCGCTGGAAACAGACAGGTCGAGCTCCTTTGGATCACCGGTGGAGTTGAATCGGTAGGGGCGAGCCAGAAGCCTGCCCACTTTCCCGCCTTCAGGGGTCTCAACCCTCCAGCTGTAGTGCTCCGGAGTGAAAGTCCATGTCCATGATCGTTGGGTGACGACTCCATCGCGATCCACACTGTCACCCCGTTTGTATTCGTTGGCCCCCCAGCTCCCGGAAACGACCGTCCAAGCTCCGACGAGTGATTCCGTTTGCTCGTGGGTGGAGTCTTGCGTAGGAGCGATGCACGAATGAAGGCCTATGGCAGCAACCAGCAAGACAATACCGGAACAATATCGACTTTGATCAAGTATCAAACTGCCAGACCTCGGGCGGTTCACGCGGGGTTGATGACCTTGGTTGAAGTGCTGTTTCGCCATGGATTCCATTGGGGTTGCGCGACAGGACGTTGTGTACCGAGGGGCGAACATGGGACTGATTGTATGTGGTCGGACAAAGAAGGGCGCGGTTTGGGAGGGAAATGTGGATCCGGTGGGATCGAGTACAGGCAGAACCCTGGCCGTGAGAGTACCTAGGAAGCTGTGGTGGGACTGGAGTCAGTGGGTATCGTATCCGACGGTCTCAGGCAATCCACGTCTTCACTTCGACAGCCTGGAAACCGCACCTTGCCCCGATCGAAGGGGGAAGCGATGCAGATGAGCTGCAAGTGGATACTGACAGATGCAGAGCCAAGCCCTACGATCGGCGTATGTCCGATCAAGCCGCTTCAAGCCCCCAGGAACGTTTCTACCCAATCGGAACTCCAGGAGTCCCTTGGGGCGATGCTGAGAAAGCCCAATGGTACGAGAGCCAAACCATCCAACGTAGTTACCGAGATGAAGTGCAGGGCAGATTGGAGGAGCTCGATCCGGTGTTCGAGGTGGAACAGTATGGCGCCTTGTCCATCGACCCCGATCGGTATCCACTCCTCGTGGCCAGGAGCGCACGCCCGGTGGCCGGGGCCCCCTGGGCTCTCATTACCGGTGGCGTGCATGGTTACGAGACCAGCGGCGTGCAAGGCGCCATCGCTTTTCTCAGGGACCATGCTGCAGCCTATTCGGATCGACTCAATCTAGTGGTTGCGCCGTGCGTCAGCCCTTGGGGCTACGAGGTAATCCATCGATGGAACCCGAACGCTATAGATCCCAATCGTTCCTTCATCGCGAACAGTCCGGCTGAGGAATCGGCTGCGCTCATCAAGCTTATCGCAGGCCTGGGTGTCGAATTCCTTGTGCACCTAGATTTGCACGAAACGACCGATACCGACGAAAGCGAGTTTCGCCCCGCCCTCGCTGCACGCGACGGCGCAGCGTCCGAACCCGGGCTGATCCCCGATGGGTTTTACACGGTAGGGGACAGCGAGAATCCGCAGGATGAGTTCCAGGCGGCCATCGTTGCCGGAGTCCATTCCATCACGCACATCGCTCCGGCGGATGACAACGGCGAGATCATAGGGGCGAAGGTGATGCAGCACGGAGTCATCCATTATCCCTGTGCAGAGCTTGGCCTCTGCGCTAGCGTCACCGCGGCCCGCTTCACAAGCACGACGGAGGTCTATCCGGATAGCCCCAAGGTCAGCCCGGAGATTTGCAACGCTGCGCAGATAGCGGCTGTGCAAGCCGCGCTGGAGCATGCCTTGAGCCATGCTGGTTAGGGCCGTTTGTGGATTGGCGTCCGCACGCACCCACCTGGATGGGGGAGCTCCGGACCACGCTCGGCGGCCACACGGTTTTGGCCATCTGGTCAGCTGTTAGCAGCTGCATCTACACGCAGCGCGCCCGCAAGAAGAGCAGCAGAGGTCATCCGCCATTGGATCAACCACCATTCGGTTGGCTCGGCGGATTGGGCGGTGACCCTTCTTTCTTCACGGCCTTCTTGACGCGAATCGTGCTCTCGCCAACCGTCGTATTGTTCAGGCTTTTCATGGCAGCTTTGGCCTCACCCGGATGCGGTATCTCCACAAAGCCAAAACCCTTGGACCCGCCGGTGACTTTGTCGGACACCAGATCACAGGATTGCACTGTGCCGTATTTCTGGAAAAGCGCTTTCAGCTCTTCCTCGGTTGTGCTGCGATCAAGGTTGCGAATAATCAGTTTCATGGGGTCGGTTCGCCATCAGGTGGCAAGTGAGTTTGCAGGAACCCGTCTCGCTGTTTTGCGTATGACGTTCATGCCGGTCAGCGGCTGCCCGCAAGGCCGTTCGTTGCGCCCGAATGTTATCCACCTGTTCCGCGAAGTCCACTGGAACCGGCCCAGACCTACCCCAATTGCAAAAAGATTGGGCAGGGGACGGTATCT
>JARGOW010000346.1 GCA_029212955.1 Planctomycetota bacterium
TGCTGGGCCCGGAAGCCCTGGAAGCCGGCATGCTACAAGCCATTCTGGAGCGTGCGGGAGGCACGGTGGAAGGCGGAGCTCACCTGCCCGAATCATGGTCGGACCCCGATGGTGGCAAGCGCGTGCAAGCTCTGCTCTGGGACTACGGAAAGCCCGGGCTCGGTGAGTGGTACCGTTTGATGGCGCGCCTGGACCCGGACCCTCGGGTGCGGGATTTGGCGGTGCTCCTGGATTCTGCGCCCTTGCGTCCCCGCCCAACCGGACAGTTGGATACCCAGGGGCTATGGGCCCAATCCAAGCCCGGCCAGCGCATGGCAGAATCCTGGCCTGACTGGGCCATGGAGATGCATGGCGTCGATGCTTTGGATGGGGCGGCCACCATTCGCGCCGTCGTCGATGGAACGAACATAGAGGAGGCCCAATGCCTGTTGGCCCTTGCGCGCTTGATGGAAGGCACGTCGGACCAGGGTGTGGACCCATTCCGCCCGATCCGATTGGGGCTAGATTTGGTCGAGCAGTACCGTTCCCTGCGCAAGTCGGTCTTGTTGGAAGCTATCCGAGAGGGGGTCCTCGATAGTGGGTCCACCTTGATGGGTTGGCGCGACCTGTTGGACTTGCGATTGATGGGAGGACCGGAGGTCGCTCCCATGGAGCGCGCTGTGATCCGCCTTCCCGAAGCCAGTTTGGGGGCTTTGCAGCAAGCCCTCGCGGACATTGAGATATCGGGACAAACCTATGTGGACGTGGTTTTGCCCCCTGGGATTTATGGGGCCCAGTCGGGCCTTGAACACTGGGTGGATGTGAAAGTAGATGGGGTTGCGTTGATCGGTGAGCCCGGCGTGGAGCTCGAGGTTGGCGTGCGCTGTACCCGGGTGCGCGATGTGATTTTGGCCAACTTGGTCATTCGGAACGCCGGGGGGAGTGCGGTTTCGTTGACCGGAGCCTCGGGGAGTTTGCGCAACCTGACGTTGAGCGCTGCACAGACCCCTCTGTCCTTGCAAGATTCGGTGATTGAAATCGACGGTGGGCGATTCATCCAGGGTGGAGGCAAGGCCTCGGTGTATAGCGTGCGGATGATTGGGCCCAGCATCCTCCTAGCCCGGGCTAGCCAGTTTGAAGCGGGTGCTATCTTGCTCGGTACCCGGGGCCAGGCCTACTTGGATCGATGCCTCTTAGATGGCGGCAATCGTCCGGTGGTGCAGGGGCAAAACGGGGGCGATCTGGTGCTGCGAGACAGCGTGATCATGGGCGGGACCATGGGCTTTCAAGGTCTGCATTCGGTCCTGCTGGAGGGAGTGCTTTCGACCCTGCGGTATCAAACGTATTCCACCCAGGAGGGCACGATTCGAATCTGTCCGGAGCACAGCAAGATGTGGCAACCCTGGCAGGGAGAAAAGGCGGTGAAGGCCTTCGATTCGTGTCCTTTGACCGGTCGGCGCTAGGCTGGTGAATCGAATTCGAATCTGATTCCAAGCGTGGTGTGGATGCTTGCTTGGTCTCGGTCGCATTGGGCATTCCTTTTTTGGGCGCACTGGGTGGGGTTGTCCACGAATATCAGCGGTACAGTTCCCGGACGGGCCGTGTTGAAAGGAAGTCGGTATTCCCAGGGGTGGCCTCGGCCCATGCGGTGTTCTGTGAGAGATGTTTAGCTCAGCTTGAGAAGCACCGAAATGATTTCCAGGTGGCTAGATACCCGCGCCTCCTACGAACGCCATGCATATCGACCCGACAATCATCCTTGCGACTCCCCAGGAGTCGGTCCATTCCAAGCTCACCGAAGCCCTGGAGACCGCAGGTTTCCAGGTGCACTTGGCCAGGGACTTGGAGGAGTGCACGCGACGCGTACGTCAGAACCAACCCTGGTTCCTGGTGGTGGATTCCCAATGGGTGGGAGATTGCACAGGAGGGGTTTCCAGGGATCTTAGCCACTTGATCGAGGCCAGCCAGGGCCGCTGCATGGTCCTCTATGATCCGACCCAGGAGTTTGGCTTCGCCGAAGCACGAAAGGCGGGAGTGGCAGAGTTCGTGGCCTATCCCGCACCGGCTGATCTGGTGGTGACCTTGATCCCGAGCCTTCTCCGGGCGACGCCTCCGGTGCAAGCCAAAGCGGAATCCACCCAGCCGGGCACGTTCATGGCCCTGGACGCATTCGAATCACACCTGGAAGACTGCATCGCTAAGGCGCGCACCCAGGACGAAAAAGTGGCGGTGCTTTGCGTATCCATGCTAGCGCCCTTCGGCGCAAAGGATGCTCCGGATACAGCCGACAAGGTGAAGCGCAATGGCCTGGAGACTTGGTTCTCCGAGACCTTGAACAGCCACCTTTCCGGTTTCCTAAAAATTCATTCCAACCTGGGATTCGTGCCGCAGAATCTGCGTTGGGCTTGGGCCTCCCCGGAGAAAGCCCTGCTCATAGTGCCCGATCTTAAGCGCATTCAGGACGTGGCCAAGATCGGAGCCGCCGTGATCGAAGCGATCGGCGAAGCTCCCGCGGGAATGCAGATGGAATACATGACCAGCGTCTTCACCGGCGTGGCGGTTTGCCCCGGGGACGCGTCCACGGGCCCAGCTTTGGTGGAGAAAGCGATCGTGGCCGGCAACCGTGCCTTGGGTGAGGGCAGTATGTCTTTGACCTTCCATACGGATTCCATGGGCCAGTGGGCTTTTGAGCGTCTCACCTTGGAAGAAAGTCTTCACGGTGCTCTTCTCAACAACGAATTCCGCGTGCATTACCAGCCGCGATTGGATGCGCAAACCCGCGAGATTCTAGGGGTGGAAGCCCTGGTGCGTTGGGTGCACCCCCAGCTCGGAATGGTCTCGCCGGTCCAATTCATTCCGCTCGCGGAAGAAACGGGTTTGATCGAGCCCATTGGCGAATGGGTTCTGCGCGAAGCATGTCGCCAAAATCAAGCCTGGCGCGATGCGGGTTTCGACCCGATCCGGGTTTCCGTGAACCTCTCGCCGATCCAGTTCCGCAACACGGCGCTCCCCGAAGTGGTGGAGAAGGCCCTGAAGGACTCCAAGCTCGATACGAATGGGCTCGAGTTGGAGGTGACCGAAAGCATGTTGATGAACAATCCTGACGACACCATTCGGACGCTCAAATGCTTCAAGGAGATGGGCCTCAAAATCTCCATCGACGACTTTGGAACCGGCTATTCAAGCTTGAGCTATCTCAAGCAGTTCCCCATCGACTCCCTCAAGGTCGACCGTTCCTTCATTCAAAACGTGACCACAAACCCGGATGATGCTGCCATCACCACGGCGGTCATTCTGATGGGTCATAGCCTGAAACTCAACGTGGTCGCCGAGGGCGTGGAGACCGAAAGCCAATTGGCCTTCTTGCAGGTTTTGCAGTGCAACGAGGTTCAAGGATTCCTGTTCAGCCCGCCCGTCCCCGCCGACCGCATGGAAGCCATGCTGTCGAGGGAAGACGCTAAGCAGCTCGATTGACGCCCTGACCGGGCTCGGCGAGTTTCACGTGGAAGGTGAAGCTCGTTCCGTGGGGTACAACGGCCTCGTGTTGCAAATCCCCTCCGAGGGTCTGTACCAATTGCTTCGCAAGGGCCAATCCTATGCCGAAACGGTCGCTTTCTTCTCCGCCGGGGCAGGCTTCGTACATGTTGCCCTTGGCATTCTCCGGAAGTCCCGGGCCGGTGTCACTCACGCGAACGTAGAGCGTGGGTTGACTCCAATCCTCGCCGCACTCCAACCATGCTTTCGTGGTGATGTGAGCCTGGCTGCAGTGACGGAGTGAGTTGTCGACCAGCAGTTGAACCAGGCGCTTGATCGAGGTCCCGTCGGTCAGATAGGTTTGATCCACACCGGAGGCAAGATCCATTTCCATTTCACACCCCTGCTCGGTGGCGCGTCCCTGGAATGCGGAGAGGGTGGCGCGCAGGGATTCACCCAGGGCCACATCTTGGGACTCCGAATGGAACTTGCCCTGCTCTAGCGAAGTGAAGGTCAAAACCCCGTCCACCGTGTTCAAGAGCGCGCGGTTTTTCTCCAAGTCTTGGCTGAGTTCGTGCTGATCGGGAAGGACACGTTCGACGGTGTCGATCAGGGCTCCAAGATCCATGGATACTTGCTGACTGAGCTTGCGCAAGAACGTGCCGCGCATTTCGCTGTCCTTGTCCGCGGCGGCCTTGCCGGTTCTCAGGGCTTGGTTGACCGTTTCCAGGGAAGCCGCATAGGCTTGGGCTTTGCCCTCGGCTTCCACCAGCTTCTGGGTCATGCGGGTTTGGTCCTTGTTCACGTTCCACTTGGTGGTAAGCGTGGAGGCCAACTGCCGCGCTTCGACCGGGTCGAAGGGCTTCTTGAGAATGAGCAGCTTGTCCGATTGTCCCAGTTCCTTGGCCATTTCCGACCAGCTGTAATCGGAGAAGGCCGTGCAGATTACGCACTCCAAGTCTGGATCGGCTTTCCACATTTCCTTGATCGTTTGCACGCCGTCCCAACCGGGGGGCATGCGCACGTCCACAAAGGCCATGGAATAGGGGTTGCCTTCCTTCTCGGCAGCCAAGAGCAATTCCAGGGCTTCCTGGCCTTGGAAAGCCGAGTCGATGAGGTACTCGGCGGTGGACTCTTCGGCCGTGGCCTCCCCAAAAAATGCGGAGCGGGCGTCGCTGAGCGGGGCGTTGTTTCCACCGCCCTGGGGCGCCAGGATCTTCTTGAAATCCTCGTGGATCGCCGGGTTGTCATCGACAAGCAGGATGCGGTTCATTCGGTTGGTGCTCATGACTAGGCGGGGGTAGGGGAGGTGATGGAGGTGGGGAATTCGAGCGTGAAAGTGGAGCCCTGTCCGG
>JARGOW010000347.1 GCA_029212955.1 Planctomycetota bacterium
TGCCGCGAATGGGCGGTAGGGGGTCTGACGCCGTATCCGGTTACAATCTGCCCATGTGCGGACGATACGTATTGGTCGAGAACCTAGCTCACCTGGTCGAGCACGAACTCGAGGAGCCCCCGGGCGAATGGGATCCGCGTTACAACGTGGCGCCCACCCAGAAAATGCCCATCCTGCGCCGGAGCGAGGAAGCCGACACCTGGCGCGTGGACCACTTCCAATGGGGCCTCGTCCCCTTCTGGAGCAAGGAAGCCAAGGTCAAACAAAACCTGTTCAACGCGCGCAGCGAAACCGCCGCGGAAAAGCCCTCCTTCCGCGCAGCCTTCAAAAAGCGCCGCTGCCTGATCCCCGCCACCGGCTTCTACGAATGGGCTGGACCGAAGGGCGACCGCACCACCTACTTCATCCAACGCATGGATGAAAAGCCGCTCATTTTCGCCGGCTTGTGGGAATCCTGGGACGCCGACGGTCGAGCCACCCCCCTGCGTACCTTCACCATCCTGACCACCGCCGCCAACCAGGAAATGTCCGAGTTCCACCACCGCATGCCCGTGGTCCTGGACCCCGAAGGCCAAGAACTCTGGATGCAACCCGAAGTCCAAGACATCCCCGCCCTGCAAAACCTAATGCGCCCCCTCCCCGACGGCTCCCTAAAAGTCCGCCGCGTTGGCACCTGGGTCAACAAAGCCACCAACGAAGGCCCCGACTGCCTATCCCCACCGGACAATTTGCTGTTTTAGCCAATCGCAAGGACGGCCCTGCATGTTGCCTTGCAGGCTCGAACCATAAAGTCCCCGGCCCACTCGAGAGTGGACCGGGGACGTTTCAATTTCGCAATAGATGGGAGTCTAGGCCTCCCAAGCGGAGCTACTGGAAGGTGACGCAGAGGCCGTTGGTGAAGTTGCTCACGCCTTGGGATTCGCGGTGCCAGAGTTGGAAGTACCAGGTTTCACCGGGCATGACCACGTCTCCGAAGGTCGGGTGAACGGGCATGTTGGTTAGATCCAAGGTGCCGGTGAGGGTACCGGAAACGACCGAGGCGGCGGTGTTATGGAATCGGGCGAGGCCCGGTCCGCCGAGGCAGAGGTTACCTTGACTGCCACCCGGCATGGCGACGAACCCCTGGGCGCGGCTGCCCAGGAAGTAACCCATTTCGCCCTCAGGAAGGTTGCTGCCCACCAGGGTCAAGTTGTTTTGATTGGCCGCGAGATCGCCCATGGCGTACAGGTACCCGCTGGTGCCGGTGCTGTTGGCCACGGTGGCGCAGTACGCGGTTCCAAGTTGGACCAGGATCTCAACGTCGCAGGTATACATTTGACCGAGTTGGTCGGTGGCGATCAGGGTGATCGTGTGCAATCCCTGGTCGGCCGCGGTGGGGGTCCAGGTGAATTGGCTAGTGGCGGGTTGTGCAAGCACGGTCGGCAGTGCGGGGCTGAAGGAACCACCGTTGAGGGCCGCCGCGGATCCCATAGCGTCCAGGGACACGGCCTGGTTGCTCAGTCCGTTGGTGGCAAGCGCAACCGCATCGAAGGAAACCATCTGGCCCGCTTCCACGTACAAGCGTTGGTCACAGGGCGTGGGCGGATCAAAGCTGGGCGCGGGGTTACCGCACACCAAACTGTTTGCGCGAATGAAAACAGCCGAATCGAGGGCTTCATCGAGGGCATCCGCGATGGCGATTTTGAGGTGGTTGGTCCCAGGCTGCAATGTGCCCACGGCGGAGAAAACCACGGTCAAACCATCCATTTCGGTTTCCACGTTGGTGCACGGAAAGCCCATGGCAATCGTGTCACAGTCGTTGTCGATGAACTGACCGCAGTTGACGCCGGGGATCACCCCGTTTCCGCAGTTGACGGTGTCGATCGTCACGGGATCGGTGGTTCCAGGGACGAGGGCAATGTTCTGTCCATTCAGGAACAGGGCAAAACTGTCGTTGAAGTCAAAAACGTAGTCGTTGTACTCCTCGGAAGTGAAGACGAATTGGAACGAGGCCGTGTTGGAGTTGGGGCACTCGAAGTCGAATTCCAAGGTGGAGGCATCGTGGGTGATGTCGCCCGTGAGTGCCTCCAAATCAGCGTCTCCAGGGCCGGCAAATGCGGTGGTGGTACCCGAATCAAAGTTTTCCGGGCCCACGACACTCCCCACGTTTCCAGTGCTAAGCACAATGCCCTCTTCGAAACCGATGATGCCAGTTCCGCCGGTGAACAACCCCGCCTGGGTCAAATCTCCCGAGAAGGAAACATTGCTGATCAATACCGTGTCGCCGAGCAATTCCTCCGCCAAATTCTGGGGAGAAATGACGTTGAGGTTGGTGGTGGCGAGGCCGGTGCCGGACTGGACTTGGGCCTGGGGGACCCAGTTGGAGCCTCCGGGGGGCAGGACGGGACGGGAGTTGCCTTGGGGGAGGGCCCAGGAAATGGTGGCGGTCGCTAGGGCGACGCCGAAGGGCATGAGTAGGGAAGTATGCATGACGAAGTGGGAAGGTTGGAGTGAGCGGGCCATTGGCGACCCGGCATTCGTGGGCCACCAATCCATCGGGATCAGCAGCCTTCACTCACCCGTGCGAAAAACCGGGCACGTGGGTGCCACGGAATTCGCAAGTTCTTTCCTGTTCCCTGCCAGGAAGGGCCTTTTCTCGAATTGAGAGGCCAAGGAAGTGGCGGGCTTTGGGCCGAAAAAGCCCTCCAGGGGTTCGCTAACCCTACTCCTGGACCAAGGGCACCGCGCGCGGATGGGGGTCGTCGAAGCCGACCCGCACGGTCCAGATCTTGTGATCCTTGAAATATTCGATCAGCTTAGCGCGGGCTTCAGGGCTCGAATCCCGAGCCCATTTCACCTTGGCTGAGTCGATATCGGCCTTGTTGTAAATCCAGCCGTCCCCATCGTCGTGATTGGGCCCATAGGACACCAGAACTAGGTGCTGCCCCGGGAACTCGTACAGTTCCTTTTCGGCGAGCACGCGGTCCTCGGCATGGGTGGTGATGGCGTTTAGGGTCGACAGGTAAATGCCAAAGCCAGAGCCGATCAGGCCGGTGACCATGACGGCGCGTACCGCAGCCCGGCCGATGGCCTTGCCCCGCCACTGCCATCCGGCCATGTAGCGCAAACTCTGCACGATCAGGGCCACCACCAAACCAGCCACCGGGGCGGAGTAGTGGGGAGGCGCTCCAAACTTGGTCAAGGTGGACACCAGGATGACGCCGATGGGGACGGCAAGCCAGCGCATCAGCCGGTTGCGGGCCAGTTGGAACGCGCCGAAGAGAAGCGGCAGTGTGAATACGGGACCGATGAAGAAGATCCAGAACCGTGCCAGCTTGCGTACGCTGGACACCACGAGCCCCTTCACATCCGCATGCCGCGAGTGCATGCGCATTTCGAGGCCGCCGTGGAAGGACTCCAAATCGTCGTAACGCCAGTCCCGATCGGCGGGAGGATCCTGCCAGAGAAACACCGGGAAGACGCAGTATTGTTCGTAGTGGGTGTTCCAAGGCATCTCCAGCGCATCGCCGGTGACGCGGTGGTTGTAGTACCCCATGAGGGCAAAGCCCGGGGTGAGTACCAACATGGCGGGCAGCACCACTTTCTTGAGAGCGGGCACCCGCAGTTCACCCTTTTGGCGAATCAGCCAGATCAGAACCCAAAGGCAGGGAATCATGGAGGCCAAGAGGCCTTCCATGGGACGGGTGTTGGCCAGGATCATGAGGCCCAGGGCCAGGGCGATCGAGCTCGAGACCTTGGCCTCTTTCAAGATGCGCGCCACCGCGCCAAAGACCAATGCGCCACCGGCCGCAGCAAGGGCTCCACCCCAGTAGGATTGACTCCAATAGCCAAATGTTCCCGTCAGGAAGGGTTGCCCAATGACCACGTATTGGCAGGTCACAACCCAGCCACCGACCCAGGCCCAACGCGTGGGCATCCACGCTCGCAGCATCCAAACGATGCTAGCCACCATGAGCGCCACGCCGATCCAGACGCCGAGGATCGGGTGCCCAAGAATCTGACCAAAGGCCAGCAGCACCGCTTGTCCCGGCGGATATTTCGATTGGTACGAGGGCGTATGGAATTGGTGAATCGTTTCGAACTGCTGCCACAGCTCGTGGGTTTCGTTGGTCAGTCGCCCCTCGGCGAAGGTATCTGCGGAGAGCAAGTAGCCCCACTCATCCTCGATGATGGGCGAGGGCGCAGATGTGAAAACCGTGGGCAGGCTGGCGATCAGGACCGCGACCAGCGCAGGCAACCAGATCACCAGGCCGGGGATGTGCAGGATGCGTCGGACGAAGCGTGCAAACATGGCGGGCAGAAACCGATGGGGGGGAGCGGCGGAACAGCTGGCAGCCGCCGCCCAGGGGGCTGCCCAGTGTACGTTCCTCCTGTCCGGACGCAGGTCCCAGGTCGGTTTATTCCCAGGATGTGATCGACGTCGAGGATCGAGCCTCGAAAAGAGCCCAATCCCCGACGTCTTGGTTCACGACCTTGCTCGCTTGTTGACGGAAGGAAACCATCGCGGCCGTCGGAATATTGCTGTGCCCAATGCCTGTGGTTGTACCCCGGTACCAGCACTGGAAGGACAACGTATCTCCGGCCATGATCGTTTTGGCCACACCCCCAAGGTTGATACCAAAGGCCACATCGAATCCGAATCCGCTTGCCCCGTCGGTGACCACCAGGTTCTGGAGGTCCCCATTGGAACCAAGCATTCCCAAAGAGTTTTTGGAGGTTCCAGCCATGTCGTAGCGCGTGATTCGATTGGCGGGCACATCCAGGAGGCATAGCAGTCCATCCGAATAGGGAAGGCCAATGGAGG
>JARGOW010000348.1:0-2963 GCA_029212955.1 Planctomycetota bacterium
CCATGGATTTCCCCATGGGCGTAATGCCCTGATCCGGTTCCCAAGCTCCCAAACGCTGGAGCAAATCCATGGCATTCGGTCCCGTGGAAGCCGGCGGAGCCTGTAGCCACGGGAATCCGAGGGGATCCCGTTCACCGAACGCGCCCAACCAAAGCAATGCCCCCACAGGGTCCACCCGCTGAATCTCGGGAGGATCATGGGCGTGCATCGAGGCCTCCTCGTGTTGCGCCCAAAGACGCAATCCGTATCCAGGTCCAGTCCGGCCCGCACGACCGCTGCGCTGCACGGCGGAGGCTTTCGAAATCCGGGTCAACACCAAGTGATCCAAACCGCTTTGCGGATTCAATTCCATGCGGCGATGCAGCCCCGAATCCACCACCCCCGTAACGCCGGGTACCGTCACCGATGACTCAGCCACATTGGTCGATAGTATCCAGCGCCGGGTGGTGCTGTGCTCTAGCACCTCGTCCTGTTGAGCTCCGGCCAAATCGCCATAGAGTTCCATGATTTGGACATTGCGTCGCTGGGCGGCGGACTGCAACTCCGTGTGCAGTCTGCGGATCTCACCGACTCCGGGTAAGAACACCAAAAGATGCCCATCGGTCTTTTCATGGGCTTTGACAACCGCGGCAGCCATGGCCTTTTCCAATCGCTGTTGCCGGTCCACGGGAAAGTGCTCCACCTCCACCGGATAGGTCCTGCCCTCGCAAACGATTCCTGGCGCACCGTTCAGGTATGCACTCAGAGCCGCCGTATCCATGGTGGCCGACATCAACACCAAACGCAGGTCCTCGCGCACCTCTGATTGAACCTGGCGCGCAACGGCCAGGGCCAAATCCGCATCCAGACCGCGCTCGTGGAACTCGTCAAAGATGAGCGCGTCCACTCCCTCCAAGAATGGATCCTGCAGCAATCGCCGCAACAGGATTCCGGGGGTGACCACCAAAACCCGGGTCTTGGGCCCCGCCTTGGTGTCCATGCGTACGGCGTATCCCACCTCTTCGCCCAAGCGGCAACCGTACTCCTGGGCCATACGTCGCGCGGCGGCACGTACGGCCAGGCGGCGCGGCTCCACAAGGATGATTTGTCCGGGGAACTGATCCAAAAGCGCCGGCGGAACACGCGTCGTTTTACCAGCACCCGTCGGAGCTTCCAAAATCAACGCTGGATGGCCCGCAAGGGACTCTCGGATCTGCCCGATCCAATCATCGATTGGAAGGGGAACGAGCTCGCCTCGCTTAGAAACCACTGTCCATCCCCATCGCACCAGCCAACCGTTCCGACAACTCCGTCACTTGGTCCAGGTGGCTGTCCATGCCCAAAAACCCGACACGACCCGCCGCGCGTACATGGATCAAACCACCCGAATCAAAGCGCAAAAACTCCAAGTCATTGCGGTAAGGCAGAATCGACTGCACCCATTCAATGCGAAGGTAATGGGATTCCCGGGCGGTGACCGTCACCGAAGAGTGTCCTTCCAAGAGGGTTAGCATTTCCTGCCAGGCACGCCCCACATCCGCACCCACATAAAGCGGCGCGATGCGTTGTTCGCCCTCCCCGAACTGGCTGTTCACACAGGCGCCATCGGCACTGCACCGGCGCAGTGCTCCATCCACCAACCCCAATTCCCCGGGGCGCTGGGCCACGATCAAGGTCGCTGCTACAAACAACAAACCACCCGCCAACATCAACAAGAGCCACTTCCGCACGGGTCGCCGAGCCTCCGATCTACCTGGGTTACGCCGCGCTATGCAAAGCCCCATCGGCTCCGTCGCCGGGCACGCACATGATAAGGAGTCGCGGTTTCGGAGTCAGAACAATTCCCTGGCAGCCTGCCCGCATTCGCGCCCAAGCCCTACCAACCAGGCGTTTCCACCCCTCCGGGCACAAAGAAGCCCCGAAACGTCCAACGACGGTCCGGGGCTTCCAAGGGTCGATACCACGACTATTCGAAACTCACCGACAGCGCGCTGGTGAAGTTCGAGGTGGGTCCCGGGTTCCTATCCCGATACCAGCATTGGAAATGCCAAGTCTCGCCGGGAGCCACCTGAACGGGGCCGCTCGGCAGGGGAATCTGGGTCAGATCGATCTGGGATGCAATGAACCCATAGTCCGGTGCTTGGCCGATGGTGAACACCTTACGGGCCACCAAATTGGCCCCACCCACACACATGGTTCCCTCGGACCCCATGGCCCCGGGCACATAGTCCCGGCTTAGGGAGCAAAGAAAGTAGCCAAAGGAGTCCACCGGTATCTGGGCCGCGCCCAAGTAAAAGCGGTTGTCGCCCACGCGCACGGAACCGGAAGCCAGAATCACTCCTCCAAACCCGGTGGAATTCATCACCGAAGGCTCACAGTAGTACTCGAATGGGTTGTCCAGGTCGAAGATGTAACCGGCTCCGGCTTCCGAGGCCGAGTTGTCGGTGTCATCGCCAAAGGGCCCGCGGCTCGAGCCGTCCTCGCCCCAGGCGCCCAACACCGCGCGACCTTCCGAGATCCCCACAGCGGCACCAAACTCATCCAGGCGGTCGGGGTTGCTCGCTTTCAGATAGGGACCCTGGGTCCAAGCTCCGCCCGCCCAAGCAAACAGGTAGCCCGCCCCGGTGTGGTAGTTCTCGGAGAGGCTTCCATTTCCTTGACTCTCCCCGGGGGAACCCACCAGGATTCGATCGCCCGAAATAGCCACTTGGCTTCCGAATCCAGCGTCGTCGTTCACATCCGAAGCTTTTAGATATGCCTGCTGGGCGAAAGTGATAATGAAGGACTCAAACACATAGGCGGCGCCCGAATTGGGTGCCAAATCATTGGACTCATCCCCGCCCACACCAAGCGCGTCGCTGCTTTCCCCCGGAGCCCCAACCACCAAGTGATCGGCGGTCGCGGCCACCGACGAACCGAATAGGTCCCCCGCACCGGTATTACTAGCCTTAATGTAGCTGTGGGCAGACCATTGGAAACCCGAC
>JARGOW010000348.1:2982-4242 GCA_029212955.1 Planctomycetota bacterium
AGATGGGCATACACGGCTCCGGATGACGGCATCGAATTGTCCAACTCAAAGCCTCCTACTCCGACCGCATTCCCGTCCTCGTCCGGCGCGCCCACATACATGAGCGGCATGTCCAAGGCAACGGACGCACCGAAGTGATCCATCGCTTCGCTGTTCGTAGCCTTCGCATATCCATCAACCGTCCAACCAAAGTTGCTGGCCCGGTATAGGAACACGGCTCCCGAATCTGTTTTTGAATTTGTCGTGCTATCACCCGAAAACCCAGCACCTTCACCGTCTTCGAAGGGTGCACCGACAGCTGCGTAAAGATCAGAAACAGCCACGGAAGTTCCAAAAGCATCCCCCGCATCGGAATCGGCCGCCTTCAGGTAGGCCACCTGCGACCAAGATGCCTGTGCGCTTGAATAGTCGAATACGTATGCCGCTCCCGAATCGGGGGCCAGATCGTCGCTGCCTCCTGTACCCACCCGGTCATCGTCACTGTCCTCGCCCGGTGCGCCCACCACGATGCGGTTGCGCTCCATGGCCACGGACGCTCCGAATCGATCTCCCGTGCCGGTATTGTGCGCTTTCAAATAGGCGATGATGCGCCAACGATTGCCCGAGTATTGGAAAACGTACACCGCGCCGGCATCCGGTGCGCTGTTGTCCGCACCGCCCACGTTGACCCCGACCGCGTTGCTGTCTTCGCCCGGCGCCCCCACGGCCACCCGATCTTCGGCCATGGCCACGCTGGCCCCGAAGTGATCACCCACGTCGGTATTGAATGCCTTCAAGTAATCGCGCTGGCTGACCGGATCCACGGTGAGCGGGTAAGTGGCTTCTGCTTCATCGATCACAATCTGGATTGTTTCCCCGGCCAGGGTGAAGTGGGCGGGCTGAGTGACCCCATTGGCGTCAAAGACATGCAAGCCGGAATAGGAAAGGGATTCCAGGCCTTCCGCATCCCAAAAGGTGATCCCCGTCCCAGATTTTTGAACCTTGGGTTGCAGCGATCCACGCACGGCTAAATCGAAGGTCAAGCTCCCACCGGCGCCCTCCGGGCGGCTCGCCAGGGTGTATCCGTGCTCGAGACCCCGCCCATCGTTGATGTACCACTCCTCCAGATTGGCGCCCCATCCATACGTCATCCGATTTCCATCGGCGGACGGCTCCGCGCATTCCCCGGGAACCAGGGTGCTGCCCGCAAAACCGTAGGACTCCAATTCCAATCCCCAGGTCCAATCCCCGTCGCGGGGCTGCACCAGGAACCCCTCCCCG
>JARGOW010000348.1:4252-4758 GCA_029212955.1 Planctomycetota bacterium
AACTCGGTCCACCAACCCTGGGAGGGGTTGAAGGCCTCGAACCCTGCCGGAGAGGCCTCGATCCGATGGACTCTCGCTTCAAATACGGACTGAATCTCCGACCAATCTGTGGCCGAGAGGCCTCCAGGTAACTCAACATCCGTACGGGATTGGGCGGAAAGGGGCGTGATTAGGCAGGCCGAGAAGGCCAACACGCTGGCGGCGGGCAGGAATTGGGAAAGTGCCATGGGCTCTGGTTCCTTGGGAAGTAGATAAAAAGAGCTGGGGGCCACCTCAGCGTGGGCACCACAGGGAGCTGAATGTAGCAGGAAAACCTTTTTTCGGTTCTCTTGCATGGCGTTTCGGCCCCCCCCGATCACCCCAGGTCTCCGGCCCCCGCGAAGTCGAATTCCTAGCTGCTGCAAACAGTGGGACGCGGGGCGGCAAATACCGCGGAATCGCCAGCTCCAAACCAAGGATTTGCAACGGGTTACGTCACGCTTCTCGAGAGGCGGGATTCCTTCCCA
>JARGOW010000349.1 GCA_029212955.1 Planctomycetota bacterium
TCCTCGGAAGGCTCCACGGGGACCGGTTCCTGCACCGGATCCGCTTCGGGGGTTGGATCGGCCTCCTGCGTCCCTTCGGTTTCGGGCGCTTCTGGCTCCTCGCTTGCGTCGGTTTCCGGGGCCGGATCGGGCAGGGTGGCCAGGGGCGGCATGGACTCGTCCAAGGGGCGCTGATCCAAATCCTTGGGTTCGGGTAGGAGGTCGTCCAGGGATTCCTCCGAAACGGGCCAATCCTCCAGGGGTTCGGGAATGGGCTCGGGCTGGGGGTCCTCCATGGGGATCGGATCCCCGCGCTCCGGCGTGGAAGGCCCCCGACGGGCCGTTTCGAACCGCAATTCATGGACCTTGGGTGCGGGACGAGGCTCGCCTCGGGTGAGGGCGAACACCCCCAGACCCAAAAGCGCCGGAATCGCCGCAAGTGCCGCCAGGTGGATTGAAACAGACAATCCAACGGGTTTTGCCCAGTGACGACTGGGGGGACCTGGGCGGCGAATGGACATGGGAGGAGGATTGCGGGGGAACGATCAACGGAACGCTCGCGTGGGGGTTCAGTCATACCCTCCCCCAATTCTTTCCGGGGGGTTGACTCCTATCAAGGACCGAAACGGGCCAAATTGCCAGACTGGCACCACTTCGATCCCCGCCGACGCAAGTCGGGACATCCGGGCCGAAGCCTTCAGTGAAACCAAACACTGCGACCCCACCATCGCGCCCATCCGCGCGCCCTCCCAAACCGCCTCGGAACCCATTCCGAACGCCCTTTGGGACCTGGGGTCAAGCATCCCTGTCCGCGGGCAGTGCCCCTGCCTTGTCCGTCCCATTGGAACGGACCCAACCGGGCTTGGACCCCTGCCGACAGGCGAAGGGTCTGCCCATACCCAAAGAACCATGAAAACCACCATGAAACCCAACCGAACCGCCCTCGTTTCCCTCGCTTCCCTGGGCTTGTTAACCACCACCGCCCTCGCAAACGACCCCACCGACATAACCGCCCAGGAACAGGACGCCGCGGAAATGGCGGAGTCCCAGGACACCTGGACTGGGATCCGTGAATGGATCGGATCTGGCGAAGCCTACCTCAAGCTGCGTACCCGTTTTGAAAGTGTGGACCAGGACGGCTTCACCGACGATGCCCATGCCCTGACCAACCGAACCTTGCTTGGCTACAAGCTCGGCAACTACGGCAAGTTCTCGGGTGCGGTCGAATTCGAAGACGTGCGCGCCATTGGCAATGGCGGATACAACAGTACCGACAACGGCGTCATCAATCGGCCGGTCGTGGCCGACCCCGAGGGTGGCGAAGTCACCCAGGCGTACATGACCTACGCATTCAGTGACCGCATGACCGGCACATTCGGACGCCAGCGTATGATCCTCGACAATGCTCGCTTCGTGGGCAATGTGGGCTGGCGCCAAAACGAGCAGACCTTTGATGCCGCCGCCATAGTGGGCGAGCCCGTGGATGGTTTGAACCTGGTGTACGCCTACGTTCAAAACGCCAACCGCATTTTCGAGGAGAGCTCCAGTGCGGGCAACATCGGTTCCGAATCCCATATCCTCAACCTGTCCCACGACTTCGAAGACATCGGCAAGTTGACCGCCTACGCCTACATGCTGGATTTGGCCGCGGCGGCAGCTTCCACCGACACCGTGGGTGTGCGCTTCACCGGCAAGCACAACGTGAACGACGACACGGACTTGCTCTACAATCTGGAACTGGCCCAGCAGGACGATGCCGGCGACAACCCCAATACGGTGGACGCGGGCTACATGTTGGCGGAGGTGGGTTTGTCCATGGATGCGGTGACCGTCAAGGTGGGCATGGAAACCCTGGAGGGTTCGGTGGCCGATGGCGCATTCTCCACTCCCCTCGCAACCCTGCACAAATTCAATGGATGGGCCGATCAATTCCTTGCGACCCCTACCACGGGCCTGGAAGACACCTACGTGGCAATCTCGGGTAAGTTCTCCGGCGTTTCCTTGATCGGTGTGTACCACGATTTCTCCTCCGAATCCGGCAGCGGCGACTGGGGTTCTGAGCTCGATTTCCAGGCCACCTACCCGCTCAAGGAAGGCATGCTAGTGGGCGCCAAGTACGCGGATTTCAGCGCCGACGATGCGGCCTACGTGGACACCGCAAAGATGTGGTTGTGGGTCGCCATGTCCTTCTAGCCCCCCCCACGAACCTGTACATCCAAACGGAATGCCCCGCGGAACGTCGCCCTTAACAAAGGGCGTCCGGGGAGCGAAACCGGGGCCCGGTCGGAAAGAATCTGATTCCTTTCAACCGGGCCCCAACTGCGTCGTTGGAGGGGATCAAATCGAGCCTTTGAAGGACTCTCACCCGGAATCAGCCCCCCCCGGCCCCGGGTCGATTATTCTCACCCCACAACCCAGCCCCGAAGCCCCTCTCCAACACCGTGACGATCCTTCCCATAGCCTTCCTCTCCCTTCTGGTCCCCACCCAGGAGTCCCTCGAAGCCACGCCCCCCCAAACCGAAGACGATCCACAGACGGTCATCGTTGAGCCCACCGAGCGCGACAACACTCTCCAGCGCCCCCAGGCCCAATTTCCCATCATCGTGGATGCGGAAAAGCTCGCTTCGCGCAACTATCGCACCCTACCCCAGGCCCTGCGGGAAGTGCCCCAAGTCCTCGTCCAGGAAACCGCCCACGGCCAGGGCTCCCCGTACCTACGCGGATTCACTGGCTTTAACAACATATTGCTGGTGGATGATATCCGCCTGAACAACTCGGTTTTCCGATCGGGTCCAAACCAGTACTGGAGCACGGTGGACACGCTTTCCCTGGACCGCTTGGAGGTCAATCTAGGGCCATCTTCAGCACTGTATGGCTCCGGTGCCATGGGCGGTGTGGTGCGCACCTACACCCGCTCCCCCTATGGAAAGCAGGGCGTACCCACCGGCCGCATTGCCTACGAATTTTCCGATGCAGGCCGCTTCCATATCATGCGCGCGGAAACCTCCTTCGTGGGTGAAGATACCAGCGTGATGCTCGGTGTGACCGGCAAGGACTTTGGCGACGTACATGGCGGCAAGGACGTGGGTCACCAGCCCGGCACAGGCTACAACGAAATCGACGCAGACTTGAAGATTGAACATTGGCTCGATGACAACTCCTTGTTGGTTTTTGGCCACATGCGCGTGGATCAGAACAACGTGCCGCGCACCCACAAAACCGTGGATTCCATCGATTGGGAAGGCCTTAGCGTGGGATCAGACCTGCTGCGCAACCTGGATCAGAACCGCGAGCTCACCTACTTCCAGTTGAAGCGCGATGGCCTGGACGGCTGGATCGACGCCAGCACCACCAGCCTCTCCTGGCAAAAGCAGTCGGAAGAGCGACACCGCATCCGCAGCAGTATGGCCCAGGAATTCCAGGGCTTCGACGTGGGTACCCTGCAGGTCTTCCACCATATGTTCCGCAATACGGATTCCGGTCAGTGGACCTACGGTTTGGACTTCTCCAAGGATTGGGTCGATTCCTTCCTGGACAAGGGCGCTGCCCAAACGGCTGCCGATGACATCCAGGGCCCCGTGGCCGATGATTCCGACTACCAGACCTTCAGCGTTTTCGTTCAGGACCGATTCGCGATCAGCGAGAACACGAACCTGATCGCAGGGGCCAACTACTCACACGCCCAGGTGAACGCGGACTCGGTGCGCGACCCGGTTCTAGATACCCAAACCTCCTTCAAGGATACCTACAACGCCACGGCCCTCAGTTTGCAATTCGAAAGCATGATGGACCGTGACAGTGGTATGGAATTGTACGGGGGCATCTCCCAGGGGTTTCGTATGCCGAACCTCTCGGACCTCACCCGCTTTGACAGCGCTCGCACCGACGAGTTCGAAATCCCCGCCCTCGACTTGGATCCCGAGTATGTGACCGGCGTGGACCTGGGCTTGCGTGATGCGAAAGGCCGTGTGCGTTACGACTTAAGCGTCTTCTACACCGACATCCGTGACGGCATCAAGCGCTCTCCCACCGGCAATGTGAACGGGGACGGCGATGCGGAAATCACCAAGTCCAATGTGGGCGACGGTTACGTTTGGGGCTGGGTCAGCATGCTGGACCTGGACCTGACTCCGTCCTGGGTCCTGCACTTGGATGCCTCCTATCAAAAGGGTGAGCAAGACACCTTCCCGACCAGCGCCCCGGTGGTCGAGAGCGAACCGATCGACCGCATGATGCCGTTTACCGCCCATATCGGCCTCAAGTGGCAAGCTCCGGAAAGCAGTGATTGGGCAGAACTCATGGTGACCCACGCAGCCGATGCGGATAACCTGTCCACCCGCGACGCGAGCGACACCTCGCGCATCCCTGCGGGAGGGACCCCAGGGTTCTCCGTGCTCGACTTCCGCGTTGGCAAGGCGTTCAACAAGAACACCAACCTGATGCTGGGCGTGGAAAACATTTTCGATGAGGACTATCGCATCCACGGATCCGGCGTCAACCGACCCGGTCGAGGACTCGTCTTTGGCCTAGAAATGAGCTTCTAACTCCATCCCCTTCACCGGAGATTCTTCATGCCCCAAGCTGCCGACAATCGGTGGCCTGGGGCATTTCATTTGGGTTGATTCACCCACGATCCAAAGGGAAAAATAGTCCCATGTACTGTTCCATAGTGGGCCGAAATCCAGGCTCCCCGCGGTTCTGTTTCAGGCTTCCTAGGTGAGCCGCCGAAGGCTGCTTTGTTCGGACAGCTCCCTCTGTCCATGCGTCCTTGCCC
>JARGOW010000350.1 GCA_029212955.1 Planctomycetota bacterium
CCAAATCTGGATGGTGTCTCTCTCGCACACGATGCGCATTGTGTTCCACTCTCCGAGGGGGTTTTCCGAATCATCCGTGCGATTCCTAATGTGACGCTGCTGGCCCTCCTGCCCGCCCCAGTCTTGCGGGTCTCCGTTCCGATACTCCCCCATGTTTTCGACCTTGATGTCTTCGCCTATGCACCAAAAGTCCCCCGCTTGTCCAGATTGCAGCTGGCACTCGATCGACTGGGGAAACATGCCGTAGAGCATTCGGGGCGTGGAGGCATGCACCAAAACTCCGCAGTTTCCACCCTTTTCTGGCCAACGGTACTCGACCACCAATTCGTAGTCGCTGAAGGACGCATCGGTGATCAGGTGGCCCTGGGGGGAACCATGACTCCGCAGCAAACCATTCTCAACGCTGAAGGAAGCGGGTGCTTCCGAATCTCCGTCGGAGCTAGGAACATCGGCATGCCAGCCGTCTAAGTCCGTCCCATTGAACAACAAGACCGTAGTCGGGGCGGAAGGTCTGGCGGCACAGGCATTCAAGGTCACAGACAGCAAAGCGAAAAGGATCATGCGCATGGCTCCAGTTTGCCACAAGTGCGCTGAACCGCCACCCGTATCCCGACGACCCTTCGCTTCACGCTGCAGAAGAGCCAGCCCAAGTAAGCATGGATTCCTTCGCCCGCCCCCCCCGATCACTGGCCGAAGAATACCTGCAAGCCACCGGTGAGATTGGACGCGGATCCAAGCGGCGCGCCCGTATCCCGATACCACGCCTGGAAAAACCACTGGGAACCCGCCAGCACATGGCTCGGGCCCGAATCCAAGGGAGGGCTGGTGAAGTCGGGTTTGAAATGGGCCCGCCCCAATGGGTTGGCAACAAAGTTGGGCAGCCGGAAGTAGCCCGCACTGGTGTCCACGCATAGGGTTCCAGCTCCCAGCGGTGTCTGGGTAGCGTTCGAGCTGTAAAACACATGGCCGATCGTGCCCGCAGGCATACCCTGCACATGGAATGTCAGATCCATCGAACCCAGCTTGGGCGCACCGCTCCAAGTGAGCGTTGCGGGCGCTCCCAAGGAATTGGGCAGGGGTTCGCAGTAGGAAACCACGTGGCAGTCCGACACCAACCGATAAATTTCATTGTCGGCGAAGTCCATGATGAGTAGCTCCCCATCCGGGTCCTGGCCAAAAGCCACGGGCGTGTCCAAGGTTCCTCCGTTGAGAGAAACCATCGAACTCGTGTGTTCCTGAATATCGCTGACCTGCTGCCCATCGAATCGCAGACTCCAAACCCGCTTGCTGCAAAAGTCCCCATAGAAATAGCGCCCTTGATCCTGGGGCCTTGCGATGCCCCGATAGACAAATCCCCCAATGATCGAACAGTCGCCCGCGTTGTGGTTGTACTCGTGGATTGCTGCCGTATACCCCGGATCATTGCAGGGTAGGGCACCCGGAAGACAGGTGGTTTGCACGTAACAATCGGGCCCTTCCATCACGCTCCAGCCCAGATTCACGCCCCCTTGCCCGGCCGGGATAAAATTTACTTCCTCCCAAGCGGCTTGCCCCACATCTGAAATCCAAAGGTCTCCGAGCCAGCGGTCAAAGCTCCAACGCCACGGGTGCCGCATGCCCAGCACCCAACATTCATCGCGCACATTGGGGTCCCCAAGGAATGGATTGTCCTGGGGAATCGCGTAGGGAAAGCCACCATCCACGTCGATTCGAATCATGCTTCCCAGCAGGTTCGAGTGATTCTGTCCGTTGCAATCGGGGTCCTGCTGAATCCCCCCATCCCCAAGCGCCGCATACAACATGCCGTCCGGTCCAAAGACCAAACGGGAACTGGCGTGTCCGGGCCTCGGCTGCAGTTCTCGCAAAACCTCCACCAGACTGTTGGCATCCACGAAATCCGGATTCCCCGCCGATCGCTGCATGCGTGCAATCACAAAGTACACCTGACCTGCTTGGTCCATGATGTCATAGGACACGTAGACCAAACCATTGGATTCGTAGCCCGGGTGAAAGGCCATGCCGCGCAACCCCGTGGACAGGCCTGCAAACACCGTGGCCGTCAGGTCGAGGAACGGGGTCGGCTCGAGCTCCCCAGCGTTCCAAATTCGAACGCTACCCGAGAAGTCCACGATATACATACGCGCCTCCCCCGGTCGCGTCACCACGTCCACCGGCAATCCAATACCGGCGTTGCCATCGAGAATGCGATACAGGGCCAGGCTCCCCGGACTCGGTACCGCTAGCGTAGGTAGCTGGGTCGGGGATTGAAACGACACCAGGAACGCGGCCATGACTAGCGAACCGAACATCGACCTGTGCAGGAAAGAAAAGTGGCGCATGGAAAACGGGGGCTACGAAACACGTGGGAATGGCAATTCGTCCAACCAAACCGCCATGGGGAACAAACTCCACGCGACGCGGGTCTCGGACTTTGCCAGTGTATCCGACCTATCCGGTTTCGACAGGAGATCGTGATTCGCGGCCGCCCAGGACCTATTTGGAGAACAATTGTCCAGGGTCCTGAAACGCTTTGAACTCCAAAGCGTTGCCCGACGGGTCCAGGAAGAACATGGTCGCCTGCTCCCCCACCTGACCCTCAAAACGCACATAGGGTTCAATGACAAACGAGACATCCCGATCCTGGAGCTTGGCCGCGAGCTCCTGCCATGCTCCCCACCCCAGCACGACTCCGAAGTGTGGAACCGGAACATCGTGTCCATCCACCGGATGGTTCGGCCCCTCCTTCGCTTCCATCGATTCGTCCAGGTGAGCCACGATTTGATGCCCGTACAAGTCAAAGTCAATCCACCGATCGGAGGATCGACCCTCCGCGCAGCCCAACAGGGACCCATAGAATCCACGGGCGGCTTCGAGATCGTGGACAGGAAATGCGAGGTGGAATGGGTTCATGGGGCTGCTCAGGGAGATGGAGGCGTTGCCCCGAGCGTACCCAAGGTCCGAAACCCTGCAAACGGCCAGACCCCGCTCCCTGGACCGGAGAATGGGAATTCCTTCCATTGCAACCGGATCCTGTGGATTGGCTTGCTCCGCACCTGGTTTCCCTACCACCAGTCTGGGAACTGGCACGCTTTCCATCGTACTTGTGCGCTTCGGCGATCCAGACCATTCAGGTATTGAGCCCCTACTTCGATAGGGATCATGATGAAGTGCCTCCCCCCTAATTCCACAGCCAGCAGCCCCCAAGCCGGGTTCAGCCTGCTCGAGCTGTTGATCGCAATCGCCGTCCTGTCGGTATCCCTGGTGCCCGCGCTGCAGAGCTCGATCGGCTCCCAGCGGCTCAGCGACCAGGCAGAGGAGACGCGCATCGCCGTTGCGGTGCTTGAGGAGGCTCGCCTGCAACTGCACGGAGCGACCCCCGAGGATCTCACCGACGCCGGTGGAGCCTTCGCCGTGGGCCAAGCCCTAAACGTGGCGGCCGCCCTGGACGCTTCCGCGGTGACCTACGACTTGCCCAATTGGGTCGCCGGGGATCCAGTTCCCGCGGTCCTGCCCTTCCGTGTGACCGTGGCCTGGACCTCAGCCATGGATCAACCGCGCACGATGACCATCGTCGACGCCATCCGATGAAACAACGAATCCAAAGCAAACGGGCCGGCTTCGGCCTGTTGGAATTGCTCATCACCGTGGGCCTGTTTACTGGCCTGCTCAGCCTGTTTTCCATGTCCCTGCGCACTTCCACTGAGAACCAGCGTAGCTCCATGGACCAGGCAGCCGCCCAAATGAACGCTCAAAAGGGTCTGACCGCCATACGCGAAGCCCTGGGTCAAACCAGCTTCGGCGGAGGTTTGCCCGCGGTCTATGACGGCAATACGCTGGGATTGGATTACCCGGCCTTGGCCCACCCTCCCGCCAACGCCTTCGACAACCTGCCCCCGTCCCGCGAATTGGTCTTTCAAACCCTGGAGGACGCGGATGACAACGGTTGGCCCGATGTGGACGCCGCAGGCAACATGTCCTGGTCCCCCACTCTGGCAGCCTTGATCGTCACGCCCGATGCGCAAGGAATCAATCGCATCTATCTGGTCGATACGGCCGGTGGGCGCCGTCCGTTGGCCCGCAACGTGGGTAGCCTCGTCATCGACGACTCGGCCAGCAGTGGATTCCAAATCCCCCTGGATCAATTGCGCGTACGGCTTTTCATGGCTCCGGATGCCAACGAAGCCCAAGCCGTCACTCCCCTGCCCTTTGAAACGCGCGTCCATTTGGCCCGCGAGGAAGAAGCCCTATGGTAGTCATCCCCCGACCGCGCCACGAATCCCAACAAGGTGTGATCCTGGTTTGGGCCCTCTTCACGGTTTTCGTGGTCATGGGTTCGATCTTCGTGACCGCCACCCTCGCACGCACCGAAAGCGTGCGAGCGGAGTTCTCGGTCACCCAAGCCAACGCGGATGCTCTCAGCCACGCGGCCCTCGAAGCCGCCACCGCCCGCATCGCGGAATCACTCCGAATTGGCGCAGAACCCCCCGCTGACGGTACTTTTGATGTGGCCGGCCAATCGGTCAGCTACACGATCGAACGCCTGTCCCAAGATGTGAACAGCCAGAACAACGCGGGTCTATTGCTGTCTCGGGCCGTCTTTGGGGTTACCGGAATTGGAACCTCCGATGATGTGACCCAACGCACCCAACGCGTGGTGCAAACTTCCGTCATCCCGATCTTCCAGTTCGCCATTTTCTATGAAAACGACGTGGAGTTCTACAACCCGGCTCCCTGGC
>JARGOW010000351.1 GCA_029212955.1 Planctomycetota bacterium
GGCCAAGCGGCCTTCCAAATCGGGCAGGTCCACGGTCACTTCGCGGTCGAATCGGCCGGGACGCAGCAGGGCGGGGTCCAGCACATCGGGGCGGTTGGTAGAGGCCACCACGATGACGCCATCGTCGGTGCCAAAGCCATCCATTTCGACCAGGATGGCGTTGAGGGTTTGTTCCCGCTCGTCGTGTCCGCCGCCCATGCCGCTGCCGCGACGGCGACCGACCGCGTCGATTTCGTCCAGGAAGATGATGCAAGGGGAGTTTTCCCGGGCTTGCTTGAATAGGTCACGAACGCGGCTGGCGCCCACACCCACAAACATCTCGACAAAGTCGGAGCCGGAGATGGAGAAGAAGGGGACTTCCGCTTCGCCGGCGATGGCCTTGGCCAGCAGGGTTTTTCCGCAACCGGGGGGACCCACGAGCATGACGCCCCGGGGAATGCGCCCGCCGATCATGGTGAAGCGTCCGGGGTTCTTTAGGAATTCAACGACTTCGCGAACTTCGGCCTTGGCCTCCTGTGCACCGGCCACGTCATCAAAGGACACACCCGTATCGTTTTCCTTGTTGTAGAGAGTCGCCCTCGAACGGCCGAAACTCATCACTCCGGAGCCGCCTCCCTGGGAGCGCATCTGCCGCATGAAGAGCATGAAGACAAACAGGATCAGAAGCCACGGGCCCCACAACATGAGAATGTTGGTCAGGGTGGAGTCGGTTTCTGCGTGGCGCATGCCACTGTCGGGGGTGATGTCAAAGGTCAGTGCATCCACTTTCACATCCAGATTGGCCAAACGTTTTTCCACGGCCACCGAAGAACCGGTGACCTGGAAGCGCATGAGGCCCCCGTCTTGGCCGGGCTGAATGGGCAGATTGTCCACCAAGGAACCCCAGTTGCGGCGGGGCGCCGCGGTTCCTGTGATCAGCAAGTAGTCCTCTTGCGTGGCCTCGGGCGTGGAGGAGAGTTGGTGTTCTTCGGAATCGTCCCGGTTTTCGCCGCCCGCATTCGCTTTGGGGTGGACGAAGGTCGTCAGGTGCTTGGCTTCCTTGGGGAAGAACAGTGGTTCGCCGGATCGATCCAGAATGGTGACTAACTGGCCCGCGGAAATCTTGCCGGGTTTGGGGGCTGCCTTGAGCTGCTGGAATTCGTCCCCTCGCGTTTCCAGGTTTTGGAAGGAGGCTCGGAACGCGGTACCGTTGGTCAATTCGCCGACCACATCACCCTGATCCAGGGTCTGCAGGCTGGCGACGGACCCCACGTTCAGATACCAAAGGAACTCGTCCTGGCTCATGTCCTTGGTTTTGCTGGACTGGGATCCACCAAAAGCGATGAGGACGACAACCAGTACCGTCAGGAACAGGAGGAAGGGGCCAAAAGGCCTGGGGCGGGTCCCTTTTTCAGGGACGGGCGGTTTGGGTTCCGACATGGGGCTTCTATCGACCGAAAGCGGTTCCTTCTCCAGGGGAGAATCCCTGTGGAGAGGCGTGTTCGGCGGTCCTTCTCAGTCTACGGAGTGGTGCGGGAGGGGAACAGCCCGGTGGGCCGTTCCCTTGGGATTCGTGGGGTTTCGTGGGGCGGGTTCGCCCTCCGAATTCGTACCGGGACCGGGGAGGTCCGGTCAAGGGGTGATGGGGGCGGATTCGGCGCTTTCCTGGCTAACGGAGCGTTCCATTTCCTTGGCGTTCAGTTTCTGCAATAGCTCGATGACCAGGCGCTGGGCCGCATTGTCCAGGGCATAGTCCCGGGCCCCTGCCTCGCCACCATGGTGGTCGAATACGAAGCCTACCTGCACAAAAGTGCGGGTTTGCGATAGGACCTCGCCCGAGGCGGAATCCACCAGCTCCGCTTGCACCAATAGGCGCTTGCCGGACTCCAGCCATTCGTTTTGGGGGCTCCGGATGCCACCGCGCCGCTCGCTGGTCAATATGCGACCTCGTATCACAGCGTCGGCCAGGGAGGGCCGTAGGATCCGGGCCCCCGCATGGTCGGCCAGGGTACGGGTCAAGGCGTCATGGAGGGGACGCTCCAGGTCCGGCTCGCGGCTAGAATTCGCAAAGATTTCCACCCCGTAGGACGAGTATCGTTCGGGCAGATCGTATCCCGCCCGGTACGCGCAAGAGGCCAGATGGAAGGCGAGGAAGCCCAGGGCAAGCTTGGCACAGATTCGCCGCAGGGCATGGGGCCCTGAAAGAGATGTACCGCTCATGGTTGCTGGGGGCCCGTATGGGGGGCGGGTTTGGTTTCCCGAAGTAGGCGATCCAGTTCGGATTGAGCCGCTTCGATTTGATCGGAAGAGCCGCCATCATGGGCCAGCTCCAGGGCGCGTCGTGCGTGCAATTCGGCGCCGGATGGGTTGTCGACGGTCTGGTAGAAGTGGGACACGATCGAGTCGTGTTGGGACAGCTGGCGGATTGCGAGCAACAGATTTTGTCGCACGCTGTCCTCCTCCTCTCGCTCTTGCCCCGCGTAGGTCTCGAGCCAGGACTCCAATTCGCCCCGGGCCAATTCCATGGGGTAGCGGTCGAAGTCCGCCCGCTGGATCAGGTCCAGTCGAAGCCTGGGGATCTCCGCACGGCTGCTAGGAACGCGAGGGGAATCACCGAAATAAACGATCAAGTCCTCCTGGCGTTGAATGGCCAATTCCAATTCGCCAGCACTTTCGTAAAGGCGCGCAAGGTGCTCGTAGGCCAGTGGGCCCGAGGGGTGGGTCGGGTATTGGGTTGTCAGGTACTCAAGGACCTCGGGTGCCAATTTGCTGTACCGGAAAAGAAGGGCGTAGCGCCCCCGATCCTTGGCCAAGCTGATGCCCGCATCGGCAAGAACATCTCCCGATGTGATGCGTTCGGCATGGAACGGATACTCCCGGTCCAAGGCTTTGATCATCCGGAAGGATTTGAGGCGTTCTCCCCTGGACAGGTAAGCCCGTGCCTGGGCGATGCGTGAGCGAACGGAGACGTTGCGCTGCAGTCCGGCATCGATCAATCGACCATAAAAACCCGGCGGAGCATCCTCGTCTTGCAAGCGTTGCAATAGCGCTTCCGCAGCCTTGGATCGTGCACGCTCCAAGCGTTGGCCCTCTTCACCGCGTGCGCCGGCGGTCTCCGCGGCTAGCTGGAGGCGGGCGAAGGCCAAGCCAGGATTGTCGGACTGGGCCAAGTCATCTTCAGCCGCAGCGATCACCCTGGAAATTTGATCCAGACCATATGCGTCCGGAAGCTTGTAGCTCGGACCCTTGGAGGATTGGCAGCCAATCAACAGGACGGCCACCAGGCAGCCGGCGAGGGCTTTAAGTCGTGGGGTTGCCGTGGGTCCGGACGGGTTCATGGTTGTTGGTGGGTGGTGTGAAATTAGGAGCGGGGCCCTTTTCAGGGGCGTTGCGGTGGGTCGTTCCCAGGAAGGTCTGCTGGCTGCGCAAGCGGGATTCCAGGTGGTAATCCAAATACCTGCCATGGAGATCCCTCACCCGCAAAACCAGGTCGAGATCTGGGAGCCCACAGGCTAGCAGGTCCCGGGGGATGGATGGAATACTGTGGGCGGCTTCCAGCACATGAACGGGGAGCGTACCGACCCTGCGACCGGATCTGCGGGCTTCCTGGGCGCACTTTGAGCACAGCCGGCCCCCTGCCCCAGCGGAAAAGGTGACCCGGTCCGATTGGGCCGGTGGGGGGGCTTGCCCACCGCAGGAAGCGCAATGGAGCAATGCGGGCTCCACGCCCAGCAGCTCGAGGAAGTGGGCTTCGAAGATCACCAATTCCAAGTCCGCGGGAAGGTCCCCGGAATTGAGGTGGTCCAAGCACTCGGTGGCCAATTCAAACAATTGGGGCTCGGCGGTGCCGGGTTGGGCGGCCACATCGCACAATTCGAGCACCGTGAGGCCGGCCACATAGCGGTCTCGCCGCCCGGTCATGTGTCGACGGCGCTGGAGCCATTCGGCGTTTTGCAGGGGAGCCAGTCCCTGTGCCTTGGAACGGAACTCCACCTGCAAAGTATGGAACCAATCCAAAACGGCGAAAAACCGCGAGGTTGTGCGGTATGCGCCCTTAGCCACCAAATCCACGCGCCCCTGGTCGGGGGTTAGCAATCGCACCACCAGGGACGATTCCCCGAATGGGGTACGCCGCAGCAGTAGGGCTCGGGTGGCCGATTTCATAGGAAGAGTCTACCAGGGAGGCCGTGGGCCAAGGAAGTCGGACCCTGGCCGATCAAGCGCTTCGCAAAACGCGGACCCACATCACCCTGCGGTCGCTGGCTTCCGTGACGGCATAGTGCGTGCCCGACCATTCAAAGGACTCGCCCTTGGTGGGAATGTGCCCCAATTGGGCCAGAACGAAACCGCCCAGGGTTTCGAAATCCTCCTCCTCGGGGATGGTCAGCCGAAGGGCCTCGTTCACTTCGGAAACGTGCAGACTGGCCTCTACTTCAAAGAGGTCTCGTTCCACCTGGCGGATGCGTTCCGTCGCCTGGTGGTGCTCTTCAATGAAGTCGCCTACGATTTCTCCAACCACGTCGGAAAGGGTGGCGATGCCTGCGGTGCCGCCGTATTCGTCGAGGACCACCGCCAATTTTTGCTTCACTGCGCGAAACTGCCGGAGGAGTTCCGCCACGGGTTTGGTCTCGGGTACGAGGATCGGTGGATCCAGCAGATTCCGCAAATCCGTGCGCTTGTTCGTGGGCTTGGTCGACTCGCGAATCGCCCTACGGGCGGTCACCGTTCCGATGATGGAGTCGATGGTGT
>JARGOW010000352.1 GCA_029212955.1 Planctomycetota bacterium
GAGGCCAACCTGAACATGAAGCGAAAGAGCGGTTGAGCCCAACCTCACCGAACAAGCAAGCGCCCCGCTGTCCTGGTTGGACAGCGGGGCGCTTTGTTTGTGATCCGGGCTTGGGGTCAGCCCGGGCACGATGCCTTCCTGGGATCAGGGGCAGAACAGGGCGGAAAGGCCCGTAGTGAAGTTCGACTGTCCACCATTTTCCCGGTGCCAAGCCTGGAAGTACCAGGTTTCGCCGGCCTGAACCACGGAAGCGGGGTTCGTGGGGAAGTTGGTGAGGTCCAAGGTGGCCTGGTAGGTGCCCAGGAAGTCCGTCTGGCCGATCTGGCTACCAAAGCGAGCTCCGGAGCCGCCGAGGCAGAAGTTGCCGTTGCTGCCACCGGGGTTGGGTACGAAGCCCGAAGCCGTTCCGGCCAAGCAGTAGGTGAACTGGCTCACCGGCAGGTTGGCGGCCAACAGGATGAAGTTGTTGTCCGAAACGCTCAGGCTACCGATCGAGAACAACTGACCGATTTGGCCGGTGGAGTTCGGGTTGGCGGTGCAGTATGCGGTGGTGTCGCAGTCAGGCTCGATCCGGTAGATCTCGCCGCCGTTGACTTCCATGATGTAAACCTCACCACGGCCATCCTCGGCAAAGGAGCTGATCGAGGTGATGGATCCAGTGGCGGGTGCAAGCTCGCTGGTGCGGTCGGTGAAGTTCGTCAGGGTGGTGCCGTCGTAGGTGAAGGACCAGATGCGGCTGGTGCAGTAATCCGCGTAGAAGTACGTGCCGTCGAGGGCCGGAATCTTCGAGCCGCGATACACAACACCACCGGTGATGGAGCAACCATTCGAGTGGCTGTATTCCTGGATGGGGCCGGTCAGGGCCGAGTTGTTGCAGGCGCAGTGCGGGCTGGTGGAGAAGCAGTGGTTGCCCTCCATGCAGCGCCAACCGTAGTTTTCGCCGCCGGTGCTGGTGCCGGGCTGGTAGCTCACCTCTTCCCATGCGTTCTGACCCACGTCGCCGATGTACATGTCACCGTTGAGGCTGTCGAAGCTGAAGCGCCACGGGTTGCGCAGGCCGGTGGCCCAGATCAAACCCGACTGGATGGTGGGGGAAACGTAGAAGGGGTTCGTGGGCGGGATGTGAGGGAAGGGCAGGTCCACGTCCAGGCGCAGCATTTTGCCGAGCAGGTTGGTAGGGTTCTGCGCACGGTCGCCCGGGTCTCCACCAGAGCCACCGTCACCGGTTCCGACATACAGCATGTCGTCGGCGCCGAATTGGATGCAGCCACCGTTGTGGTTGCTGAAGGGTTGGGCGATGGTCAGCAGGGTTTGAACGGGGGTGGGGTTGGCCACGTTCGGATCCGCGGTGGAAACGGTGTACTCGCGTACCGTGGTGGCACCACCACCGGAAGCGGTGAAGTTCACGAAGAAGCGACCGTTGTTGGCGTAATCCGGGTGGAATGCCATACCGAGCAGGCCTTGTTCACCGCCGGAGGTCACTCCGGACACCGTCAAGAACGGGGTGGCCAAACGGGTCGGGTTGCCGTAGAGGTCGTCGACGATTCGAATCTGACCGCCACGTTGAACCACGAAGAGGCGGTCCATGTCGCCGGGAGGCGAGCAAGCGAAAACGGGCGAGGCGAAACCATTCGCAATACGAGTGGTCACGATGGCTTGGCCTTGTGCGGGGGCCTGGGTAACCGCGAAGGCCAGAAGCAGGGCTCCAGCCGACAGGGCGAATGAGAGTGAAGGGATGCGCATGGAGAGTTCCTTGATGGAGGTAGGCCGGGCCCCGGATGAGGCCCGTACATAGTCCTAGCCATATATTGTCCCCGGGCAACCGAACAGGTGTCAAGGGTTTGAACGATCCCTGGCCCTAAGGTTCGATTCTGGGGCGCTAAGGGTCTCGAAGAGAGGCGACTTCGCCATTGTTGAAGGGGATCTCACTATGAGATTGATACCCTATCCCACCCATGTCTCGAACTCACAAGAAGCATTCCACTGGCGGGGCCCCCGGGCTCCGGAGCCGTCCGACCACTTTGCTTGCCCTAGCCTCGTTGGTCGGCCTGGGTTTGACGTCCTGCGGGAGCAAAGAGATTCAGGGTCCCAAGCATGTGATCCTGATCAGCTTGGACACCCTGCGCGCGGATCATATGGGCGCGTATGGAAACACCTCCCAGCTCACGCCGACCATGGATTCCCTCGCGCGCTCCGGGGTGACTTTTGAGAATGTGCTCGCTCCCGCGCCCACCACATTGGCTTCGCACACGTCCATGTTGACCGGCCAGTATCCGCAGACCCACGGCGTGGTACGCAACGGATTCCCCGTGCACGCGGACAATGTGACCCTGGCGGAACGCTTGAAGGCAGAGGGCTTCCATACGGCGGCCTTCCTGGGTTCCTTCGCCTTGGATTCGCGGTTCGGCATGGACCAGGGTTTCGAGGTGTACGATGAAACCTTCGAAATGCAGGTCGAAGGCGGCCGGGACCAAAACCAGCGAAGTGCGGAAAGTGTGACGGCTGCGACTTTGAAGCACCTGGCAAAGGTCAGGGACGATGCGGACCGCATGTTCTTTTTTGTGCATTACTTCGACGCCCATTTACCCTACGAGCCGGGGCCCAAGATGGCCAAGCGGTACGCGGTAGATCCCAACGTGTTGCGCGTGGGCGACGAGCAGATCGAAGCCATCGTGCGCAGTCGGCACAAGGCATTGTTGGATCTGGATTCGGGGAAACCGAGCTTTGGTTTGAGGCGCACGGTGATGGATGGATTGACCCCCGAGCACATTGCAAAGGCCACCGGTCAACCTTTTTCGATCGAGCGAATTCCCGCCAGCCTGTACAACGCCGAAGTTGCCAGTGTGGACGCGGCCATCGCCCAATTGCTAGAGGGGTTGGCTGAGCAAGGCATCTTGGATGATTGCCTCATCATTCTTACCGGCGATCACGGGGAGACATTTTGGGAGCACGGCGACTTCTGGAATCATGGCCTTTGGCTCTACAAGACCACGACGCATTTGCCGTGGATCATGAATTGGAAAGGGGCGCCTTGGAAACCGAACATGCGGATTGCGGAGCAGGGTTCCACGGTGGATTTGGTTCCCACCCTTTGTTCCATGCTGGGCATTTCCGTGGAGGAAAGCCTGGATGGGGCCGATTGGGGGCCAGCATTGGCAGGATCACCTTTTGAACGCGGTCCGGTGTTTTCTGTAGCGACCCAGCCCCTCGATGTCGATCTGGAACGCGCCAGTCCGAAATGGGCCAACGCCAAGAAACCCCATGCGGTGATTCGGGGACCTTGGAAGTTCATTGACTCAAAATACAATGGTGTCCAGGAACTGTTCCATTTGGAGCGCGACCCTGGCGAACGCCACAACCTCATTGCCGGCGACGACTGGAGCGCGGAAGTGAAGTCGGCCCATGGGGAACTTTCACGCCTGTTGGCGGAGTTCCGCGCCAGCGCCAACCCGCTACCGAGTCACTTCGACCCGAGTCAATCCAAGGAGACCGCGGCCCGGCTTTCGGGCATGGGCTACGGGGACGGACAGAAACAGGACGACGGCGGACACGGTGGTCACTAGCCCGTAGGGTGCGCGTCAGTGGACCTGCCGGTGCGGTGAAGGGACCGGCGCACCGATTGGCTCGAGGGCATAAGGCTGTTGGCTTGCGGTGGACCGGGGGCGATCAGTCCTTTTTCTTCAGCAGTCCACCGAGCTTGTCGCGCAGCTCTCCTGAGCCATCTTTGATGAGCTTGTCCGCTTCCTTCTTTAGGGTTTCCGACGTGTCACCTTCCAGTACGGCGTCCGCGCCTTTTTCGAGCAAGTCGCTGGCCTTGTCCCCGATGGCATCCTTGATCTTGTCTGCCTTCTCGCCGCCCAAAGCGCCCTCCAAAGATTCGCCCAGTTTGCCTTTTAGTTGATCCTGGGCCTTGTTCTTGAGCGTGTCAATTTCGGTTTGTGCGCGGCCCTTGAGTTTGTCCAGTTCCAGGTGGACGCGGTCCTTGAGTCCGGCCACGTCACCCCCGATCAACAGGGCGAGCTCGGGGGACACCTGGGCCTGGGCCTGGGCGACGGTGCCTTCAATGAGTTTCTCCATGATCAGGGCTGTGGCCTGCTCCACACTCTGCAGGCGTTTCTCGTTGGCGAGCTTGGACATGTCGACCTCGAAGGCCGGAAGTTCAAACGAGTAGCTTTGCTCGATGCCAGGAATGCCGGTCAGGTCAAAGGTCGCACCCACCCCGGAAACTTTGACCAGGCCGATGTCGATGGACTTGCCTGAACCGGAATCTTCTTCGCCTTCTGTCGTGGACGGTTCCCCGCCTTCGGTCAGTCTGCGCAAGCTCTCATAGACCTGCAGGAAATTGCTCTCCTTGCCGTTTTGAACCAATCGCAAGTGCAGACCATCGAGGGCGACTTCGCGGACTTTGACCGTGTTGGTGAGGGTGGAGATCAGATCGACACCCACGTTGATGGAGCCGATCTCCAGCATCGGGGGGCCTTCAAACCCCTTGGGCTGGTCCGCGGTGAAGCCCACGATGCCCAAGGAAGTATTCAGCCCAAAGCCCGCATCGATGCCCGTGAGGTGGGTGTTGGTGCCGAGCGCGTTGCCCGTTCCGTCTTCGATGGCGCCGCGTGCGGCGGGGGGCAAGAGGAAGTAACCGGCAGCGCCCAGGGCGCCGATTCCGAGCAGGACGATGATCGTGATCTTCAGGAGGAGCTTCATGCCACCATGATAGGCCCCTAGG
>JARGOW010000353.1 GCA_029212955.1 Planctomycetota bacterium
CGGTTGGCCCAGGTGGCCACGGCCATTGCCCACGACCTTCCGACCCGGGTTTTCTGGGTCAGCCAGGCGGGATATGACACCCATTCCTTCCAGGCCAAAACCCACGCACATTTGCTCCAGGAATTGGACCAAGGACTGCATGCCCTCCTCGAGGAGTTGGAGTCACGCGACCGGTTGAAGGACACCTTGATCATGACCATGAGCGAGTTCGGACGGCGTGTGGCTGAAAACGGATCCAAGGATGGTGCGGGAACCGACCACGGGTTGGCATCGGTGCAATGGCTCATGGGCGGCCATGTCAAGGGCGGCCTGTTGGGTCCCCGGCCGGATCTCACGAATCTGGATGGGAACGGCAATCTGCGCCACGTCTACGATTTCCGCCAGGTGAATGGTGCGGTGGTGCGGGATTGGTTTGGAGTGAATCCGAAGGAACTCTTTACCGCCGACCTCCAACACCTTCCGATTTTCGCGACTACGAAGGCCATTCGATGAGAGTCCGATCGCTTGCGCTTTGCCTACTGACTGCGTGTTCCGCTCCCAGGAATCAGGCTTTCGAACACCCCAACCCGGGACCCTATGCCACACCTCCGGGGATCCACGCTGCCGAGGACGGAGAACGCCCTCTCGCCCGCCCCCTCGGGCCTTCCGGTTCCCTCGCCGGTCGATTTGTACAAGCCGGCCAAAGCGTGCAATACCCCATGCAAGCCGTACGCAATCGGCATATCCTGGTGGAATGCGAGGCCTGGGGCTACGGTCGCGGGAGCCAATCCAAGGGCCGCATGCGCGTGCTGGACCCCCATCGAAAAGTCGTCGCCGAAGTCCTTCTGGGAGGTCCATCCTTACACCAGGCCATGCTCTCCTTCGTCGCAGAAGAACGCGGCGACTACACCCTGGAACTGAAGGCCACCGAAGGCACCTTCCGCTATGTCTTGATCCGTCACGATGGCTACGATGCCATCACGCCCGAACATGTGCGCAATCTGGATCGGGCCCTATCGGCCCACGGCTGGCTCCCCGCTTTCGAGTATCGCCAGGCTTATACGGTCCGAGGGCACCCGGGCCAACGCATCCTCGTGCATGCCGAACCGACCCACGAACGGGGACGCGAGTTCAAACGCAAATGGTGGTTCCGACGCCCCCTGTCCGCGGCCCACACCCCCACGGCCCTGGTCGAATCGGTCGTGGCTACCTCCCGCACGCGGGGCGAAAAAGCCTACCCTTTTTTCGTGGTGGGCCTACCTGGCGAAGCGATCCAAGAGGGCGAACATTCGCGTGTTTTTGTCCTCCCAGAAAGTGGCATTCAGTCGTTTTGGGTGAGCCAACATGGCACCCCCGAAGCGGGCCTATTCGATCTAAGCATCGAACGTGACCTGGATTGGCGGCCCCTTCAATTGCACCTGGCCGACCGCAACGATCAACCCCTGGACGATGTGTCGGTCGTGTTCCTACAGGAACCGCAAATGGCCCGCATTGGCCAAGCGGTCACGGATAGGAACGGTCGCGCCGCGCTTATTTTGCCCAATGCACCGTGTACCCTGGTTCTTCATTCCAAGCTCAAGAGCCGGATCATTCGCCTTAGAACCGGCCAGGAAAACCTGTATTGCGTTTGGTGATTCCCCCTCCCGCGAAGGTGCGCTTCAGCCAGGACGCCTTAGTTTGTTCCGAAGCGGTAGCGGTTTTCCGTGGGCGGCGTAATGCCAGACTCCGAAGCCAGGAAAACCTCTTCGACCACATCCCGTTGGATCGGTCCTCCCTTTGTGCGCTCCTTCACGAAAGTGAATTCCTCAAAGCCATCCCCCCCTCCGGCCAGGAAACTGTTGATGGCGACCCGGTACATGGCGGTGGGATCGACCTCCTGTCCACCGATCCGAAGTTCGGTCATGGTCCAAGATCCGGATTTGCGCTGGCCAAAGACCTCCATTCCGCTCATCTCCAGGGTGGCCTTGTGCTCCCCTTCCACGGTTCGCTCCATGAGTGACTCCAACTCACTTCCTGACATGATCAGAACGGTTATGGCGTTGTTGAATGGCAACATGCGGAAGATATCCCGGCGGGAAATCGGCCCTGCCCCCAGATTCGATCGCAGCCCGCCCCGGTTTTGTAGGGCCACGTCGGCCCCGGTGTGCGCGCGCATTATGTCTGTCACCCAGTTGCCTTGGGATGAGGTTTGGAAGGGGGCCTTGCCACGGATCAAATCCTGATTCAAGCGTCCAACGACCACGTTCATTCGTTCCTCGCTGCGCTCCAGTAGGCGCTGACTCAATTCCTCGACCTTGGCGTTCCTATGCCCGACCACGGCTTCTTCCAAGAGGTCGACCACCGAAGGATCGATGCGTTCCAGGGTCCGCGAATCCGGGTCGATCCAAACCTCCAAGCGGCCGATCCCGCGAGCCTTGCTGCCCGCCTGAACAATCCATCCATCGTCGGTGCGATGCCCGTTGGTCAGTACCGTGTGCGAATGCCCACCAATCACAAGGGGTAGGCCCGGCACGGATTGCACCAATTCCTTGTCTCCACGAAATCCCAGGTGGGTTAGGGGTAGGATCCAATCCACATCCCCTTCCAAATCTTCCATCAGGGACCGTAGAACTTTTGCGGGGTCGGCCCAAAACAAAGTGGAAGCCGAGTGATGGGTGATGCTCGGGGTATCCAAGGTCAGCAGCCCCACGATCGCAATTCGTATTCCGGCGCGCTCCACGATCAGGTAAGGCACCGTGCCCTTCAAGAAACTGCCCGAGGGTTCCGACGTGTTGGCCAGCAGGGCGGGGATATCCAAGGCGGCCAGATGACTCTCCAACTCCGCCACCCCATGGTCGAATTCATGGTTTCCAACGGCCATGGCGTCGTAGCCCACCTCACCGAGCATCTCCAGGAATGGCAGACCATTGTCGAGTCCACCCTCCGGCGTCCCCTGGAACCAATCCCCCGCATCGAGAACCAACAATTCGTCGCCATCGGCGGCGGCCTGGGCGCGGACCATATTCACATAGGCCGCCAACCGCGCCACTCCACCCGTGTCAGGAACAGGATCCCTGTCCTTGATCCAAGTGGCCGGCAGGGGCAAAAGCTGCCCGTGGATGTCATTGGTGTGCAGAATGATCAGCTTGCGCCAATGGTCCTGAATCGCAGGTTGATCCTGGATCGCGATCCTGCCAGAGCAGCCCAAAGAAGCGACCAGTGCGAAGGCCAGCAACAGGCCTTGGATGGGAAGTGTCCTTTTCATGTCTGTGGCAAAGTGTGTCTCCCATTGGGTCCGATTCCCAATCACTTCCGTGCAAAGACCGCCCACTCCCCCGAATCCGCCCCCGGAAAAATGTTCGGCCCCCTTCGAAATCGGTTTTCGAGCGTTCCTTCAAGGTTGCCCCCCTCTCCCGCGCGATGGTGGGGAAGGCCCCCCACATCCCGGAGGGGCCGTTTTTGCAGCCAGTTCTCGCCGACATGCTTATCCGTTTGAAACTCACCACCGCCCTTCTCTCATCCGCCATTGCTTTCGCCTCCTGCGCCCAGGAGCCGCCCTCCCAGTCCACGGCCCACGCGCCCGTGGAAAAGAGCGAGAGAGTCGCCACCAACTTTACGCCCAAACAAGAGAAGGGAACGGTTCAGGCCGGGATCAGCGAAGGCATCCATGGACTGGCTCCGAAGAACACGGTCTTCTGGCTCGAGATCAAGAGCTTTGAGGCGTTGTCCTCCGCATTCGAGGAAACGGTCGGTGATTCGCTCGCGGGCATGGGTGGACCCTCCGACCCCGAAAGCGCCCTCGCTCTTTTGCAACTGATGGGCTTGCCCACCAACAAGCTGCAAATGGATCAGCCCATGGCTCTGGCCCTCAGCTTGGAATTGGGTTCCAAGGAACCCAATTTCACCGCGGTCCTGCCCATGGTCGACGCCCAATCCACGGCCAAGAAAATCCAAGCGGCCCACGCCGAACTCCAGGTCGTGGCACGCGGACGATTCGTGGCCATTTCCAATGCGCCGGGATACCGGCCGGACATCACCCTCGCGACTTCCCTCCAAGACGTTCGCCGCGATGGGCTCCTAGGACTCCAGGTCCAAACCGCTCGTTTGGTGGACCGCTTTGAAGTGGAATTGGACCAGGGACTGGAAGCCATGCTAGCCCAAAGCACCCGGGGCCACAGCGCAAACCAAATGCAGCAGGCCGGCGCCCTGGCAGCGGTGGAAGCCCTCAGCGCATTGAGCAAGGGCCTCAAGGATATGTCCTTCCGTATGGATCTCACCGGCGGGGAATTGACCCTGGAAGGCGCCGCAACCCTTCGCGCCGGTTCGCGCCTGACCGAGTTTGGCCTGGATGACTCCTCCAATCTGCGCGACATGCTGCACAAGGTCAACGCGGCCACCGACGAATTGGTGCTGGGAACCGTCCACAAGAACGCCCTGCGCTTCCTTGGAGACCCCCTTGTCGCCATGTATGACAAGCACGCCGTAGCCACGGAAACCGAAGGTATGGGAAACCGCTTCGACCAGCTGATGTCCATGGTAGTCGCCGACAGTGTGGACATGGCCATGACCGGAAACCTGGCCGAATTCGAAACCGATCTGGCCCTGTTTTTGAACGGGGTGGACAGCGACCTTTGGGTGGCCCAGGCCGAGCGTTTCGTGGAGAGTCAATTGATGGGATTCGAAGAGCTCACCCTCATGCAACCCCGCAAGGGACAGGATGAGGACAGTCGTTTCGCCCAATATGACCTGGTGGCCCAAGCCC
>JARGOW010000354.1 GCA_029212955.1 Planctomycetota bacterium
AGTGCGCCCATTGTACCGACCCCTCCCAGGAATCCGGTGTGCAGCGGGCCATTTCGAACATTGGGACCGGATTTCTTGTAAGCGCTCGATCAAGGCACAACCCACGCCACCGCGGGTACCCGCGATTTGGTACTTTCCCGCACCAGAAATCGACTCCCCATTCCCGACAAGCCATGTCCGAAAAAATCCAACTCTCCGCTCCCGAACCCATGCCCAACGGCAAGGTCACCTACAGCTCCGGCCAGGGCATGGCCCTGTTGACCCTGTGCAATGCGCCGGCCAATGGGTACAGCCACGAGATGATGCTTGACCTGGATAAGGCGATTTTGACCGCGCGTTTCGACGACTCGATCCAGGTGGTCATCCTGGCGGGCGAGGGCGAGAAATTCTTTTGCGCGGGAGCGGACATTTCCATGCTCGGTGGAGTGACGCCCACCTTCAAGTATCAGTTTTGCCTACACGCCAACGAGACCCTGTTGCGCTTGGAACACAGTTCCATGTTGGTTGTCGCCGCATTGGGCGGGCATTGCGTGGGCGGTGGCTTGGAAGTTGCCCTGGCGGCGGACCTGCGCTGGGCGCGTCAGGGTTCCGGCAAGTGCGGCTTGCCCGAGGTGGCCCTGGGCGTTCTGCCGGGTACCGGGGGCACGCAACGGCTAGGCCGCATTGTCGGGGCCAGCAAGGCGATCACGCTCATGGCCACCGGTGAGGTTTTCGATTACGACCGCGCCGAGGGGTTGGGTTTGGTCGACGAGCAGCTGCAAGCCGAGGATGAGGCGGACTTCCTCCAGCAGGTGCTACAAAAGGCCAGTGCATTCTGTGCCCCGAATCGGGCATCCATGAGCGTGGGCCTGATCAAGCGCTCGATCAAATCGGGTTTGGATTTGCCCCTGGAGTCGGGTTTGGCCCTCGAGCGCGAACTGCAACAACGACTCTTCCAATCCGACGACGCCAAGGAAGGCATCGCCGCCTTCAAGGCAAAGCGCAAGCCCGAATTCAAGGGAGCCTGAAATGCAAGCCGTTCAAATCAATGCCCACGGGGGCCCCGAAGTCTTGGAAATCGTGGACATCCCCCGGCCGGAACCGGGTCCGGGTGAAGTGCTGTGCAAGGTCCTGGCCGTATCGGTCAACCACTTGGACATTTGGGTGCGCCGCGGCATGCCGGGTTTCGATGTGCCCTTCCCGCGCATCCCCGGATGTGACGGCACGGGTGAAGTCGTGGCGGTGGGCCCCGGAGTGCAAAGCACGGGCGTGGGGCAAAAGGTGCTCTTGGAGCCGGGCTACAACGAGGATCTCAACAGCCCGGAAGTCAAACGCGGCGAGGACTACCTGGCCGCGGATTACGGTTTGCGTGGCGAGCACTGCGATGGATTCGACGCCGAGTACGTGGTGTTGCCCGAGCGTTACGTGACGCCCCTGCCCCCGGGTTTGGATCCGATCCAAGCCGCGGCCACTCCCCTGGTATTCCTAACCGCATGGGGCATGCTCATGGAGCGTGCTCGCGTGCGCAGCGGGGAAACCGTTCTCGTGTTGGCCGCAGGATCTGGCGTGGGATCGGCCGCCATTCAAATCGCCAAGGCCGAGGGCGCCACGGTCATCGCCACCGGGGGCTGCGAGGAAAAACTACAGGTGGGATTGGACCTGGGGGCCGATCACGTGATCGACCATTGCCAGGAGCATTGGTCCAAGGAAGTGAAACGTCTGACGGGTGGGCGTGGTGTAGACCTTGTTGTAGAGCACGTGGGACCCGCCACCTGGGCTGAGTCCATGCGCAGCATGGCGCGCAATGGTCGCCTTGTGACTTGCGGGGGAACCACGGGGCCAAAGGTCGACGTGATCCTCCCGCACCTGTTCATCAAGAACCTGGCGGTGATGGGTTCCACCATGGGTCCTAGGTCCGCCTTTCCCCTGATCATGGAGCGCTTGGCGGCCGGAATCTACAAGCCGGTCCTGAACCGCACCATGCCCATGAGCCAGGTGGCGGAAGCCCACCGCGTGCTCGAGGATCGTGGGGTGGTGGGCAAAATCGTTCTGATCCCTGGCCAATAATCCGGTTCACGGACCTGCCATTCGAAAACATCAGAGCGCACCCGCGTATGCGGTTCGGTCCATGTACCAGCCCTGAGATCCACCCCATGACGAACGACGACATCGAACAGACCCGCAGAGCTGGCTCCGTTTTGGCCAGCGTTTTTGTCCTCTTGGCGCTGCTTGGAATCTATGGAATGTTGGCTCGAACACCCGACAACTCCGTGGACCTGGAAAAGGTACTGGGCAATCTGGAGTGGACCTCTTCTCCAAGCCACGGCATGGAGGAATTGACCCGACGCAAGCTAGGGGATGGCCGCCTGGTGGCCCTATTCGGAGACCCCGACGACTTGCCCGCAGAAAAGGAAATGGGCGAGGGCGGTATGGGGATGGGGAAAGGTATGGGCGGAGGTGGACCCCGTGGAGGCGGATCCCGCGGGCGCCGGGGCATGGGGGGGATGGGAGGTATGTCCATGGGCAAACCCGACCCCAATAGCCTTTGGCCCAAGGTGCCCGATGGGGTGAGTGGACAAGCCCCCTGGCAAGCGGCCCTGGTGCACTACCCTTCCAGCGAAAAGGCGGAGAGCACCCTCTCCAAGGAATTCGGGCGGCTGGACTTCAAGGACTTGTCCACGCTTCCCAAGAGCGGCGGCAGCGCAGTGGTCGACAGTGGACATGTGCTTTGGCACGGATACCGCCTTCCATTCGTTCGCACCCGGCACTTCCGAATGGAGAACAATGAACCGGTGTTCCACGATTCCATGCGCATCAACCTGACAATGGACCGCCATTCTTTGGTGCTCTATTTGCGTTGGCGACCGGGGCAATTGGGTGAGGCGGACGGCGCACGCCCCTGGCTCGATAGCCTTACCGTGAAAGTGGCGGAGTAATCAACGCAGGTCACCGATTCGCTTTTCGATGGCGTCGGCTTGGTCGGGAAACCTCTTTTTGCGGGCCTTGAGGGAGGATCGGAAAGTATCCGCGATCTGGTCGTATTGCTTGGAATCCACCCAGGCGGCCCAGTCGGCAACATAGGGCGCGCGGGCGCGGGCGTCTTTTGCAATGCGTTCGGATAGCAAGGCTTTGGCCGCCTTGAATTTTTTGCTGGTGAGTTCGTGGCGGGCCGCGCGATTGAGCAAGTGTTGGAAACCTGAATGCTTGTCGGGGTCGGCCATGGTCACCGGAGGGTGTGCATCCATGGCTTGGGACCAGCGTTCACTGGCCACTTTTGCATTCCCACGGTCGGCGGCCACGGCGGCGAGAACGTCGAGGACGCGCCAGCGATAACCACCCTCCGCGCTTTCCTCGAGCAGGAGCAGCAAGCGTCGCTCCTCCTCCGCAAGGGCTTGATCATCGGGTCGAAGGGCGCGGCGCCAACGTTCCCAGGTGGCGTAGCTATTCCACTTGGGCGCCCACACGTTGCCCGCGCCTTCCCGGGAAACCGCATGGGAAATCTCATCCCGGACGGCTTCGGTCAAGTCGAAAGGGTCGCTGGGTTTTTCGGCATCTCCATTGTCCAAAGGGGTGCTCGGGGTTCGCTCCCTGACGAAAGCGAAAGCGTCCACGCTGTCAGGCCAGCTAGCGCGCATGGGGGAGTGGCCCAGGGGGCCGGCAACCATGGGTTTTCGCAGGGGATGACGCGGGGGCAAGTGGCGTAGGTCGACCAGGTGGGAGGTCAGTCCTGCTTGCAAGCACAGGGCTTCGAAGGAGCCGGGCAGTGGATCCGGAAGGGCGGATCCGGGAGTTTGCCAGGGCAGGCCACCACGGCCCTCGGCGCAAACGAAGGCGACCACGTACGGTTGCACTTTCATTTTCAAGGCCAACAGATGCCCGGCGGGTTCCACGCCAGAGTAGTCGAGTGTAGTCTTGCGCGTGTCGATTTTGGATGGGTTGCGTTGGGAGTGCATGGTGGCAGCCCAAACCATGACCTTGCGGCCCTGGAAGCGCGACTGGACCCACCATTGCAGGTTGTTGGCGCCGATGGCATCCCTCGGATTGAAGCTGGCGGCCAGGCTCCGACCCCTTGCTTTGGGTAGGGTATGGCGTTCGGCTTCCGCTCCCAGGCTTTGCAGGGTTTGTGCCCAGAATTCCGCGTCAGGAATGGTGTTGGAGCCGCGCAGTTTCTTGACCGCGGCTGCGAAGGCACGTTTGGTGGCCTTGCCGTTCTTGCGCCAATTGGGGATGTCCTTCCCATTGGCCACAAACTTGGCTGCTTCGAGAATGGGAGCCTGCTTGGCGGGAGGAATTCCGGCCGCGGTCATTTGCGCCCCCAAGTCATCGGCCAATCGCGCGCTGGCTCGACCGGTGATTTGACTGTCGTAGCCCACCAGCTGTAGGGGACGGTCGGAGCTAGAGCGCTCGGCCAGGTATTCCCAAAGTGGCAGCATTTGCGCGCTGCGGGTCCAAATCGGGAAGATGCCCTCGCTGGCACAATCGACGGGGGATAGTTCACCCGCTTCAAACGCGCGCCAGGCCGCATCGCACCCATGCAGACCACTTTCGAAAACCAGCACATCAAACCCGTGGTGTTCGTGCAGTGCTTTGACCATTTGAATCTTGGCCGCGAACACGGAACCATCCGCATGGGTCGGTTCCCCCAGGAAGACCACATTGGATTCCCCGATCGCAGAGGACAAGGCCGGGGACGTCTGGTCCGCAGGCGCGATCGGGATCGCATGCT
>JARGOW010000355.1 GCA_029212955.1 Planctomycetota bacterium
GGAACCGCGCCACTTTGTCTTGCGCCTTGACTTTACTCGGTCCGACCTTCGCCCCGGCGTAGGGTGTGGATCGTATCGCTGGCCAAGGTGCCGAACGCTTCGGTTTTCCCATCGGACCAAGTGATCTGAATATCCGTGAGGCCAGTGGCTTCGCCCAGGCCGAAGTGCAGCCGACCATCGCTGGCGGCGCAATAGCTTTCCGCTGTGCGGACTTGACGCCGCATGATGCGCTCACCGGCCTTTGCGCTGAAAGTTGCCCCAATGGCGTCGGATCCGCTCGTTTCGAGTAGTTGAATCAAGATCCAGTTTCCGCTTTTGGGAGCCACATTTCGCAGGAGGTGAGCCCCTTCGTCACGGTTGTGAACCAACAGGTCCAGGTCGCCATCCCCGTCGATATCCCCGAAAGCCGCTGCACGCGACGTGGCGATCAATGGTTTGGCCACACCGCCCAGGGGCGACACCTGCTCGAAGCGCATGTTTTCGAGGCCACGGATCAAGTAGTTGTCATCGGCGAAGGGGTCGGTGTCCACTTCGACAATCGGGTGGGTCACATGGCCATTGGCTTGGTAGATGTCGATGAAGCCGTCGTGGTCGAAATCGCGCAAGACCACTCCGAAGCGCGTGCGCTTGTTGGACAAGTGGGCCAGTCCAGCGCGCGGGGTGCGGTCGGAAAAGCGGCCCCGGTCGTTGCGGTACAAGGAGTCATCCTCGCCCTTGAGGTTCACAACCAACAAATCCTCGTCCCCATCGAAATCCAAATCTGCTGCGGAGACTCCCATGCCGGCCTTGGCCCGGCCCTGGTCGTCCACGGCGCAGCCTTTTAGTAGGCCCTTTTCAGACCACGCTCCGTCTTCCCCAACCATCCACAGTTTGTTGGGGGTTCCGTCGTTGGCCACGAAGATCTCTTGGAAACCATCGCCATCGAAATCTGCGCACAAGACGCCGAGTCCATTGCCCTTGGAGGAACGCAAACCGACCTCAAGCGAGGCGTCGGTGAAGGTGCCATTGCCCTCATTGCGGAAGATGGTATCCGGTGTGGGCGCGCCGTAGCTTTTAGGGCTGCAATAGGTCAGCCCACGGGGCGGATCCTGGCAAGGCAGTTCAGAATCCTCATCCCAGTAGATGTAGTTGGTCACGAACAGGTCCAAGTCCCCATCGCGATCGTAGTCCACAAACGCGGTGCTGGCGCTCCAGACCGAACCGCCCACGCCGGCGGCTTCGGTCACGTCCGTGAACTTGCCCGCCCCATCGTTTCGAAGGAGGGTATTGCGATCGAGGTTTGAGACGTAAATGTCGGTGTCGCCATCGCCATCGTAATCGCCGGTTGCGATGCCCATGCCATAACCCTTGTCGTCGGCGCCCGATCCCTGGGTCACGTTCTGGAACGTGCCGGTCCCGTCATTTTCGTAGAGTTGGTTTCCTTGCACGTTGTCGCGGGCGCCGTCCTTCTGGCTCCAATGGCCACCTTGGACCAGGTAGGCATCCAAATCGCCGTCGCCGTCCATGTCGAACAACGCGGCTCCCGTGGTCATGATTTCAGGGAACACAAACTTTGTGTCGTGCCCGGAAACGTGTTGGAAATCGATGCCTGACTCCGTGGCGCATTCCTCAAACCATGCATCGGCTTGCGCCGTCGGCGGGGGTTGGGGAAGGGGCTCGGGTTCGGGATCCGCGGACTTGGAGCAAGCTGCCAGCAGAATTCCAACGGCAACGGCTGAGGTCGCGAGGTGATAGGGCAAGGGAGTTTTCATGGCTTACTTGGGGAAGGCTTTCGTGCCGTAGTCCGCTTGAGCCCGCTGTAGAACCGCGGGTAATTTGTCCTGGCGTTTGAGGGCGGTGAGGCCATCCATGAGCATCCGGTAGAAGCGAGCAGAGGGTTTAAAGCCATCCTGCTTGTATGCGGTTTCGAGAACCCGGACGGCGTCCCAGGGTTGCTTTGCCGCGCTGTAGCGCTGGGCCAGCACCTCGTAGGCTCGACTGGAGGAGGGGTCCTTGTCCACGGCGAGGGTGGCAGCGTCGAGTGCCTCCTGGATTTTGCCCTCCCGCGCCAGCAGGGAAGACTTGAGGATGTATGCGTCGGGACGGTCGGGAGAAGCTTCGAGTGCCCGATTGCAAGCATCCCAGGCGCCAGCCATGTCATTCTTTTTGCTCAGCAAGGCGCCGTAGAACATCAGCAAGTCCAGGTGCGTGGGATACTCGATGAGGGTTTCCTCCACCAGCTTCATCGATTCATCGTCTCGTCCGGCTCTCAAGAGAGTCCGCGCAAGCTTCAGGGGCATTTTGACCTCGCCGGGGCGGCGCGCGATGACTTCGCGATAGGCGCGGATCGCCCCCGAAAAGTCTCCCTTGGCCTCCATGGCATTTCCCCGTTCGAGAAGGTCGTGCTCAGCGGTTCGGCCTACAGCCACAACCCGACTCCAGGGATCGGTCACCGAGGGCGAAGAGCCTTGACCCAATTCCAAATGAACTTGTGCCTCGGAGTCACGACCCAACTGGGTCAGGATGATTCCAAAAAGCAGGTGGAGGTAGGGGTCCGAAGAGCTCAGCTTACGGGCCTTTTTGATCTGCCGTAGGGCTTCGTCGGGCTGGTCTGCTTGCATGGCCACTCGGGCCAGGCCTGCCCAGGTTTCCGATTGCTTGGGGGCCAGATCGGCCGCCTTTTGATAGGCGTCGCGGGCCTCATCCAAGCGTCCCAGTTCGAGCAGCCAGTTTCCCTTGCGGTAATAGGACGTGGGATAGGCGGCGTCCAGCTGGATGCTGCGATCGATCCAACGGAGAGCCGCTGTGGCATCACCCAGGCGGCCTGAGACGATGGCTGCGCGGTAGGGCCAACGCGGGTTCTCGGGAATATGTTTCGCGGCCACGGCATAGCACGTGCGGGCGGGGCCATAGGTGCTGTGAACTTCATACCGCACTCCCAACTGGGCCCAGAGATCCCAGTTTTTGGGGTCCGACACGACCTTTTCGGTCGCCTGGTTCAGGTCCTCTAGAATGGAGGGCATCAAACGACCCAGGGCAGCCACTTCGGGCGGGGTCTGGACGTAGCCGGAGTCGGAATCCTGGCAGGATGAAAGAAGGGTGGCCAGTAGCAGGCCGGGCAGGATCAGCTTGTGGCGGAGGGGCATTTCCATGGTCTAGGACTCCTTCGGCCCAGATCGCTCCTGTCCTGCGTCTGCTTCGGGAGTTGCCTGGTGGAGCATGCCCAGCAAGGTTTCATTGAGCGCATTGATTTGCCCATCGTCCAAATGGGCTAGTTGCCCATCATGCAGCTCCTCCACGGGCCCCTTTAGCTTGTGGAAGATCTCACGACCCTTGCTGGTGAGGTTAACGAGCACGATGCGCCGGTCTTTTTTGCTGCGTTCCCGACGTACCAGATCCGCGGCCACCATGCGATCGATGAGGCGGGTCACGTCCGGAACCTTCGTGAGGAGATTGGCTCCGATGTATTGGCACGGGGCGCCGCCGGTCGGAGCGCCGTGCAGCACGCGCATCACGTTGTATTGGGCCGTGGATGCCCCATGCTTGCGCAAGAGGGCGGCGAGCTCGCCGGTCAGGCGCTCATGGACTCGAATGAGATTGCGGTAGGTTTCGCGGGGCAGGGTCGCGGGGCCGGTTGTTGTGGGCATCCCGGCATTGTTTGGCAAAACAATGCTTGTGGCCACAGGTAACTCGGATCCTAGCCGGATTTTGTGTTTGGAAAGGGCTGGCGCGCCCCTACAGCTTGACCTTGAGCGCCTTGTGCAGGTTGAAGCTGTCCGGTTCCACGCGGGTCGAATAGGCCAAAACCTCCACCCCTTTGGAGGTGACTTCGCGCAGGGATTCGGTGTAGGCCGGGTCGATGTCCTCTGCGGGGGAGAAGGAATTCACGTCGTCCCGCGAGATGATGTACAGCATGACGGCCCGGTGTCCTTCCTCGACCATGGAGGCCAATTCGTACAAGTGCTTGCGTCCACGCTCGGTTACGGCATCGGGGAACATGGCCAGCTTGCCGTCCACCAGGGTGGTGTTTTTGACCTCCACGTAGCAGCGGCCCTTTTCCTCGTCTTCCAGCAAAACGTCGATGCGGCTGTTCTTGCCGTACTTGACCTCGCGTCGCGCCTTTTCGTAGCCGGTCAGGGAGGGGATCAGCCCGGCCTGGATGGCCTCAAAGGCCAGCGCCTCGGGCAGTCCCGTGTCCACGTTGACCCAGGTGCCGTCCACTTCGATGGTCTGCAAGGTGTATTGCAGCTTGCGCGCGGGGTTTTGGCTGTCGCGCAATACGACCTTGGCACCGGCCTCCAGGCACCCCTTCATGGAACCGGTATTGGGGCAGTGGGCTGTCAGGGTCTCTCCCCCGTCCATGTCCACGTCGGCCAGGAATCGCTTGTAGCGCTTGATGAGGCGGCCTTGCACGGTGGGCTGTTCGATTTGCATGGCGCTACGGTACGGTCCGTGGCCGCAAAAAAAATGACCGAGGACGTTTTCCAAGGCCCGAAGGTCACTAGAATGCGCCCCATGGCGACTCTCACCGAACTTCAGGAAGCGGAAAAAGATCTGCGCGGCCGGCTGACCCAGCTGAAGGAGAGTCTTTGACTACTCCCAGCGCGCATCACGACTGCTAGAGATCGAAAACCTCCAGGAATCGCCGGATTTCTGGAACGACGCGGAAAAGAGCCAAGCGCTCATTCAGGAGCTAAAGGGTCTCAAACTCACGGTGGACCCCA
>JARGOW010000356.1 GCA_029212955.1 Planctomycetota bacterium
TTTGGCGAAGGTGGCGGCGTCGTCGAAAACCATGCTCGGGGAGCGGCCGGCCCGGGTCAGCTTTTTCTTGCCGTCCGAACTCAGGATTCCGAAACTCGTGTTGCGTAGGTTGCCCTGGCGGTCGGAGAACACCCACTTCAGCACCTTGGCTTCCTCCGCATTCTCGTAGGTTTGAGGGCGAATGCAGATGAACTCACGTGAGGCTTCGACGACTTCTTTTTTGGATAGGACACTCCCATCCGTGGCGCGGTAGCCGGGTCACCACATGCCCGGTACGCCGTGGCACTGGGGCGCGGCCGACATCAAGAGAATGGGGCGGTTCGTGCGCTTGGCTTCTGCCAAACCCTCTTTCCATGTACCAAACCAGGCGATGCCAGGCGCGGTCGGCACCGGAAGGACATTGGCGGAGCGGTCCCCACGTTGGACCAGCGAGGGGGCGGCTGTGGAGAATGCGGCCAGTCCAACGGCTGCAAGGGCGGTGAGGATGAGTTTCATGGGCACTTCAACCCGGAAAGACCCGGATGGGTTCCGGGCGAGGCTCTCCATTTCCCAGAATCGTCCAGTGGGGTGGGCTGGAGGGCCCTGGGGCCGGTCGCGGGTGGTTTTGGCTTCGACTCTGGCGTCGTGAGCGCAGTGAAAGAGTTGTTCCCACAGGCTACTGCCCCCTGCACTCGCCCAGCTCGAACCTGATACGGTGCCCCCCCGATTCATCCCACGGACCTACACACCTCCCATGCAAGAGCTTGAATTCCTCACCTTTCGACCCGAACTCGCCCCGTATTTTGAGGCGATCAACAAGCAGTGGATCGTAGATATGTTCACCCTGGAGGCGGCCGATCGCGAAACCCTGGAGCATCCCCAGGAACGAATCATCGACACGGGCGGGCAAATTTGGTTTGCGAAGCATGCGGAGCGCGGAATCCTCGGATGCTGCGCTGTCATGCCAAAGGGGGAGGGCGCCTTCGAACTCACAAAAATGGGGGTGCTACCCGAGTCCCGGGGATTGAAGGTGGGCGAGAAGTTACTTCAACATGTATTGAAGCAGGTGCAGGCCATGCCCGTGGATCGCCTCTTTTTGCTGACCAACAAGGACTGCGAAGCAGCCATACACCTATACGAGCGCAATGGATTCGTGCACGACCAGGGCGTCATGGATACCTATGGTGGGTCCTACGGCAGGTGCGATGTGGCCATGAAATTCCAGTCAATCTGGTCGGAGGAAGCGCCAGGAACGAATTGAGAAAAGCCCCCGCCCCGGACATGAGCCAGGACGGGGGCCGGGGATCACCGAACGTGGAACACGTGGATCGGCATGTCATCGCCCAGGGAGGTGTTGCGTGCCAGGATCACGCCCAAGGTTTGGGTTTCCACCAGGTCGCGAATGCGCTCGGGCAGGTACGATTCGTAGTAGAATCGGTCCCCGTCGCGTAGGGCTTCGAATTGCTCGCGCATGAGCCTGTGCAAGCCTTCGCCGACCATGGCGCCGGGGCGCGTGGGCTCGCTCAAGAACCCGACCCACGCATCCACGTGCTGCAATTCGCCATATGCGTTGGACAATCGCCTGGCCGAAAGCACGTCACCCGTTAGCGCCAAGAAGCCTTCGATGGGAGCCAATCCCAACTCCCTGCGGATTTCGAGATACCCGGGCAAACCATGATCTCGACCCCGTTGGATGTTGAGCGCTGCCAGGTCCAGTCCACCGCTGCCGGGTGCACCGAAAAGAAAGCTTCGCAGATCTTCCACGATCATCGTGTCCAAAGTTTCACTGCGCTGGAGTGCAGCGCCCAGTAGGTAGGGTTCCAAGCCATCCTGCAGTAGACGGTCCGGGCGGAAGAATGCATCGGCCAAGGCCAAGCTCCCTCCTGGAATGCTCTCACCATCCGCCTGCAGACGAAGTAGCTCGGAGGGCAACAAAGAGTGCCCCAGTCGGAATCCAGCAGCGGCGAATAGGTTGGTGATCGAGGGCCGGGTTCGGTCCCGGTACCCGCGATAGTCGCGTAAACCGTCCGGTCCCAGCAGCGCGGGCACGAACTCGTTGTACGTGATGGATTGCAGTTCCCCGACCACAACGGCGCGGGCCAACTGGTAAATGGTTTCTCCGTCCAAGTCACCCCGGGATGCGAAGATGCCCGCCCAATGGTTGTGCTCGCGAACGAAGACGGTATGTAGAGCAGTCAGCAGGACTTGCTCGTTGGCACGCACATCGCCGGCCACGAAGAAGGCTGCGCTGTTGCTCGGAACGTTGGGTAAACCGCCCGTGTTGTAGGGTAGGAAATCCCCAGCGCTCGTACGCATCCGGCCCGTACCATCCAGGGTGCGAAGGCCGTGGGCCCGCTCCAGGTCCGATCCGTAAATCTGGGATCCGTCGATGAACGAGGTGATGGCGTTGACCTGTTCCCTGCGTCCTCTTTCCAGATCGTAAGAGGATCGGTTGAGCGGAATCGACACGCTACCCGTGCTGGCAGGATCAAAGTACGCATCCCCGGTAGGGACCAGGATGTCGAAGGTTTCGATCGGATCGGCCGTGGGGGTTTCTGTGATGTCGTGGTCGAGGAATTGTCCCCACGCCCACAGGTAGGACGAGGCTCCCTGGGGGTTGGGAGTGGACTCGCCCTGGACGCAAACCAGGTTACTGATCGTCCGTGGGTTCGGTCTCAAGGCGCCGGAGGGTGCCCCCACGCCATCGGCATAGGCGGCGCGCACTCTGCGGGCGAAAGTCTCCTCAGCCTTGCCCCAAGCCTCCCGGGAGCGATGGTTTTCCGAACCATCGACGCTACGGAACTCGAGGGGAAAAATGGCTCCGTTGTCTCCCCGGAAGGGTTCGCGCCCATCGGTTCTTGGGGTTTGGCCGGGTGCTTGCGCGTTGGGCTTTCTGGAACGGCTTTGCGGGGATCGGTCCGTACCATCGCGCACCTGTTGCGCGAAACTCGGTAGGGTTAGGCAAATGAAGGCCGCAACTCCGAACCCGATTTCTCTTTTTCTTTTCATGCGATTGGCTCCTTTAACAAGAAGGGAATCGCCGAGAGCTGCCCCATGCCACGCACATGGAGGAATTTAGCCGGGGATGACTAAGCGCTCGATTCAACCGGTGTGTAGGCCGGCGGTTTCGCACCCAATGCAAGTTGCACTATCGCGGGACGGCTTGCCAAAATTTCAGGGCTTGCGGGAAGAAGAGACCGCGTGCCACGGGGGGCGGACTAGCGAGCAGAATGGTGCGCCCACCACAGGTGTCCGATCCTGCCCATGGACCCGTTTCAGCAGAAATCCGGTTCGGTTTAGGTGGCTTGACTCCGAAGGTTGCCGAGCTTGGCTTCCTATGCTTCGTCCGACACCTTGAACGTGCTGACAAGGGATCGCAGGGACCCAAGCACGTGGGCGCTATTGCTGGAGACGCCTTCCAAGGTGGTGACCGTATCCACGTTGGCGATGGTGACCGTGTTGAGTTCCTTGACGCCGATGTTGATGTTTTCGATGGCGTGGGCCTGGTCAGAGGTGGCTTTTGTGATGTTGGAGATGAGCGAGCAAGCACTGTCGGTGACGGTTACGATTTCGTCGAGCACCGCTTGTACCCTCTGGGCCACCTCCATTCCCCTTTCGGCCCGCACACTGGATTCCTCGATCATTTGGGCCGTATTCCGAGCAGCTGCCGCGCTGCTGCCAGCCAGATTGCGAACCTCTTCTGCGACGACGGCGAACCCTTGGCCGGCTTCCCCGGCGCGAGCGGCTTCCACCGCGGCGTTGAGGGCCAAAAGGTTGGTCTGGAAAGCGATGCCGTCGATCACCTTGATCACCTTGGAGATTTGATCGCTGGACTCGACGATCTCGGACATGGCTGTGGACATGTCGTTCATTTCGGTGGTGCCTTGTGCCGCCAGCACTTTCGTGTTCTGAGCGATGTCATTGGCATCGTTGGAGAAAGCCGCCGTTTCCGCCGTTTGGGTTGTCATCTGATTGAGCGTGACACTGATTTCCTCGATAGCTGCGGCTTGCGTGGTTGTGCCGGAGGAGACTTCGCCTTGACTCTTGCTGGCAACTTCGGCACTCGATCCTAATTGGTCGGTGAGTCCTCGGACTTCGGAGATCATTCGGTCCAGGTCGTTCACAAACGAGTTGAACCACTTGCCCAGCTCGCCAATTTCGTCACCGGACTCTACAACGACCCGCGAGGTCAAATCGCCCTCACCGTCGGCGATGTCCTTCAACAGATCTGCCGTACTGCGCAAAGGCTTTGCCAAGCGTCCACCCACATACCAGATCAGGCAAAGCAGCGTGGCCACGCCGGCCAGGGTGAGCAATCCGCTCAGCTTGAGCAGGTCGTTGACGGAGGCGAGCACCTCGTCCTCGGACACCAAGCCCACCAGGGGAAGGGGGGCTGAGGAAACGCTAGGGGAATCGGAACCTGGAATCGTGGCGGCGAAGAGCTGTTCGACGCCACTCATCTGGCCGATGTCCATGAACTGATCGCTGCCATGGAGTTCGATGCTGGTTCGCTCTTCAGCGTTGTTGCGGGCTGCGAGCAATGCTGTTGCGATGCCGCTGTCGGCGGCATCGAATTCCGTATCCCCATCAGGCGTCGCCGTGGAGATTGGAGTCGTCCCATCGTTTTCAAAGAGCGCAATACGAGCGCTGGGCAGGCCCACACCCTCCAGGTTGCTCCGAATGCCGTGTAGGATGGAGTCGAT
>JARGOW010000357.1 GCA_029212955.1 Planctomycetota bacterium
CCATGGGCATCGGTGAGCGCACCGGAAACGTGGAAATGGACCTGTTGCTGGTGAACTTGAAGCTGATGGGTTGGTTCCAAGGTGACCTGCAAAAGCTCCGCGAATACGCGGTCAAGTCCGCCGAGTACCTGGACCTGCCCTTCCCCAGCAACTATCCGGTCTTCGGTGGCGACGCCTTCGAAACCTCCACCGGTGTACACGCCGCAGCCGTCATCAAGGCCTACAACAAAGGCGATGACTGGCTTGCCGACCTGGTGTACTCGGGCGTCCCCGCGGGTGCTTTCGGAATGAAACAGAACATCTCGGTCGGGCCCATGTCTGGAAAATCCAATGTGATTTGGGTTTTGGAGCACAACGGCGTTGAAGCCACCCAGGATCGCATCGATCGGGTTTTGGATGCCGCCAAAAACTCGCCCCGCCAGCTCACAACCTCCGAGGTTGTCGCAGCAGCAAACGGTTAATCGCTACCACGCCAGGAACTGCACCACCCGATTCGGGGCTCATGTCCAGTCCCCATATCATTCTCGTCCACGGACGTTCCACGAAACCAAGCGCCACGGAAAAGAGGCGCTTGGTCAAGCAGGCCCTGTTCCACGGACTGCAGCGGGCTAGCGAATCTGCCCACAACGCCCTGGACCAGGGCAAGGTTTCCTTTTCTCTGGCCTATTTCGGCGATATCAACAATCGCGTTTTAAAGGAGGGTCAGAGTCGATGGCTGACCTCCAAGGACCCCGTCCATGCATGGGGTCCATGTGAGCCAGATGGATACTACGACGAGTCCATGGCGGCCTCCTTTCAAAGGCCGAGCGATGGGTTTACGGCCCAGGACTATGCTCGACTCTTGCGGGAGGAAAAGGACCTGCGCCTGGTGGATGAAATCGCCTCCATTGCGAGCCGTATCGCCAGTCCCCTGGGATTGAATGGCTTTCTTGTGCGCCATTCCTCGCCAGATTTAGGGGCCTACTTCGCGGACCCAGAGATTGGTGAATCCATTCGGGATCGTGTCCGCGGTCCATTGATGGATGCCCTGCCGCCCCGCCGGCGTATCTGCCTCATAGCCCACAGCATGGGCTGCCTCGTGGCCTATGACACGCTTTGGCAGATCTCGCGCGATTCGGAGTACCAAGAAATGCACCGGCAGACCGGATGCCAAGTGGAGCTCTTTTTAACCCTGGGCAATCCCCTTGGAGAACCTGGAGTGCGCGCCAACCTTCTGGACGCCAAGCAATCCCCCAGCGAGCACTTCCCCCGGGGTATCCTTCACAACTGGATCAATCTCTCAGCTGAAGATGACTACATCGCCCACGACAAGACCGTGGCCGATGACTACCGGGACATGCTGGAGCATGGGTACTTGCACCGCATCATCGATCGCCCTGCCATCTATAACTTTTGGGTCCACAAGGGACGCTCCAACCCACACAAGCTGTATGGGTACCTGGATCACCCAGTGGTGGGTGCAGAGATTGCGCGATGGATCCTGGGGCGCAAGGCCGTAGATCCGGGTGCGCCGATTTTGGGTCGATAGCGATCCCTGGGTGGGCCGTATTTGCCCAAAGGTCTGCTAGCGTGCGGCGACCTTGCTGCGCTTAGCGTTTGGCTCGGGGTTTGCAGCCCGCTGGGCGGCGGCGTACGCATTGTTGTGCGCGCAGGTGAAGCACTTGTGGAAGCAATCACGCTGGCGCGACTGGCACTGGGCTCGAGTCACCTGGTGGGCAAACAGGGAGGCTTCCCCATCGATACGGGTCGGACAAACGTGCGCGGTGCCTTTTTTGTTGCTCATGAACGTTCCTGGGCGTGATTTGGACCCCACACCAATTCCGCGTGAGAGTCCTACTCCGCGGACTCCATCGACGGAGCCCCGGGTTTCTTGCGCCAGTTTTTGAAATTTGTCGGGTTGCTTGCAACCCACAAATCATTGAGCGCGTGCAGCGGTAAGACTTTGCAAAGCCTCTTTGGCCGCCCATGCGCCCCTATGGCTATCACGGGAGAGTTCCACAGCCGCCATTCCCGAATAAGCCACCTTTTCCAAAGCCTGAAAAACCGCCGGCAGATTCAGCTCTCCCTGCCCAAACATGATGTGTTCGTGCACGTGATCTTTGATGTCGTCCAAATGAATGTGGGCGATCTCCCCCGCATTCTCTTCGATGGCTTGCTGGGGTGTGATCTCTTGGGTGACCAAGCAATGGCCCACATCCAAGGTCATTTTCAAATCGTCTAGTGCGCCCGCCCCGTGGCCTTTGAGCGTGTGGTACTGGTCCACGCGTTCGATGAACATGCCCGGCTCCGGCTCGAAACAAACGGTGACGTTGGCCTCGGCGGCATACTCCAAGACGGGTTTGAGTCCGTCGACCAAACGGCTGTACTGGGCCTCTTCGGAATCGGGAAGGCCCGGTTCCGCGGCTCCGGACCAAAGGGACAGGATGGGCGCACCCAGGTGCGCCGCCACGTCGATGCATTTGCGGTAGAACTCCACACGCTTGTTGCGATCCGAGAGGTTGCGAGCCATTAAATTGGGTTCGTGCTTTCGCGCGGGGTCCAATAGGTAGCGCGCCCCCGTTTCCACAGCCAAATCGAGCTCCAGGCGCTTTGCCAGCTTTTTGGTGCGCTCGGCCTGCTTGACCCAACAACCCATGGGGTCGAGATGGGCCACGTCCAGGGTAATTGCGACGCCCCCGTAACCGAGTTGAGAGCAAAGCTCCAGGGCATCTTCCAGGCGATGGTGGGCTAGACCGTTGGTGTTGTAGGCCAGCTTCATCGGGCTCATTGTTGCTTTTTAGGGGGGTCCGGTTCGCCCTTTTCGTCCAATGTGGACGCAGGGGGTTCCGGGGGTGATGTGGAGTCTATTGCAGCTTCGCCTTGCGAGGATTCATCCCCATCGGGCTTGGGTTCCGCTTGCGAGGGGGATTCCTCGACCACGGTACTGCCCACCTCGACCACATCGTCGAGTTCGAGCCCAATGTTCTTTCGCCAGTTGGATACAGGGCCTTTGAGCAGGTCCTTGCCATCCGCGATGCTTTTACGGGCCGATGCGATCTCTGTGAGCTCGGGTTGTATCTCCGCCTTAACACGCTTGAACTCCTGCTCCAATCCGGCCTCTCGCCACATGGCTGTAACCGACTTTCGCAACCGGGCCAGGTGTTGCAAACCCCGCATGACCACGCGGGGCAGATCCTTTCCAAAGACCATAATCGCACCGACTAGCACGATGGCCATTTCGGTGAAGTTCAGGTTGGTGAGGAAGGCTAGCACGGGAACAGTTTAGCGCTTTCCCGGGTGCAGGTGGGCGGCTCTTGGCCAGTTTGCGTTGCGTTGGCGCCCGGATCTAGCGATCCAGAATCCCGAGGGTTTTGGGCTTCCAGGCCAAAAGGGGCATGAAGTTCAATCCGATGCCGGTTCCGCCCTCGCCCGCGTAACGGGTGACCTCAAGCTCCAAAACGAAGTCGTGGCTGAAGCGCCGGAGCGTGAATTCGCTAGCCAGGCTTCCGCCGTCCTGAATGTTGGTGTAATTGGTGACACCTAACTCCCACTTGCGGCTGATTCGATAGCGCATGTCCAAGGAAGCCGTTTCGAAGATACCCCCGCCGGCATTCTCCCAAGCATGTTGGTGACCGAGTTGCATCAATAGGTCTTCGGTGGGCTGAACAGCGATGATCGTGCGGGAATACAGGGTCCTGTTCCCGTCCAATTCCTGGCGGAAGTCGTGCTCCAACCCCACAGGAACGCTACCGAAGCTGCTGCGGGCCCCGCCCAGGAAGCGTAATTGTTCCGTGTCCGGCAATCCGCCCTCCCGGTTCAGCCTCTGACTGATCGAAGCGTCAAAGTCGAGCCAGTGCTCCTTGTCCGGTCGGTGCCAAAGTGACCGGATGCCGACTTCGACACGATCCCCATCCTGGGCGTCTTCCACCGAATCAAAGCCGACGACGTTTCCGCCGTTTTGCTCCAGGCTCAGCTCGCTGGCTACTTCGACCCGAGGAATGAGGGTGTGATAGGCAGCGCCGGCGGCGCGCGTAAAGATACTCTGCAATCTTGCTCCACCGAACACCGCCAACCTGGAAGGATCATCGGCCGGGTCCACGCCTTTACTCCAAGCCGTAAACCGTGCATCCACGAAAGGCGTGACAGCGGTTCCCGGGATACCGATGGGAATGGGAATCTCGATGCGGTGACTGGTATCGCCGCGCATGGTCGAGCGCTCGCCAAGGCCATCGGGCGCACCGGTGGAATCCAGGAAGTCCCGCTCGAAACGCAAATCCCCTTCCCGGCGCGTCAGGTACTCGGCGTCGGCGGAAGCCCGGTAATTCACCGGTAAGGAACCGATCCGGAATAGCTCCGCAAGGCCGCGATAGGCGCCGAAGGAAGGTTTCCGCTCGACCTCCGTGCGGAAATCATCCTGTTGAATCTGAACGCGCCCATTGAAGAAATGTCCGTCGCGGGCCTTGCGCCAATGCACGTAACTATCGCGCTCCTCAAAGCGCTGGTATTCACTTTGGAAGAATTCCGATTGAACGCCGGCATCCCCTTGTTGGTTGAACACCACGTCGATCCATTGCTTGTCGTCAAATGGATAGCGACCGCGCACATTGACCCAGTGTCGGATCGAAGAGGTTTCGTCCTCGGGAACGCGCAGGAGACCGCGGTCCCTGCCCTCGTCGGGTATGCCCCTGGCGTAGATGTCCAG
>JARGOW010000358.1:0-1156 GCA_029212955.1 Planctomycetota bacterium
CAACGCCACTGCACCCAGCACCCCCTCCAACCATATCCGCATGATCAGGGGACCGAGACCCCACTCGCGGCGCAGGCAATGGACCAATGCCCAGATGGAAAACACGCCTAGCAAGGATCGCCGGATCCATACCAAGGCATCCCCTGTCGGCGCCAGCGGATAGGTGAGGATCACTTCGGATGCATTTCGAATCGCACCACCACTTTGGGCGGAGGCCACTTCATAGGCCAGCCACAGTGGGGCCATGGCCAGGAATCCCAGGGGTACCCCACGGCTCAGCGGCAATTCGTCGGACTCTTCGCAGTCGAACATGGACCACTCCTACCGGCCCAGTGGCTTGGTTCCCCAATGCAGGCAAGCAATGCCCGCGGTCATCGGTTTGAAACCCACATCCTCGAAACCTGCCGTACGCATTTTCTCTGCGAAGACTTTGGGCTTGGGCCACGCCAGGACCGAACGCGGGAGATAGCGGTAGGCTTCCTTGTCCCCGGAAACCAACCCACCAATGCGCGGCAGGATCTGATTGAAGTACAAGCGAAACGCTTGCCCTGCAGGACCCCGTGAGGGCGGCGGGAACTCTAGGATCATGGCCTTGCCACCGGGACGCAACACGCGCCGCATCTCCATGAGGCAACGCTCGGTGGACTCCACATTGCGAATGCCAAAGGCCACGGTCGCCACATCCATCGAATCATCGGGAAGGGGCAGGAACTGGGCGTCGCCCTGCACGAACATGGCAGGCATGGCCGGGTCCTTGGCCGCATGCTTGCCCGGTGCCAGCTTCACCATTTCATGGGTGAAATCTGCGCCGATCACCAGGGCACCCTGTTCGGCGAAAAGCAAACTCAAGTCCCCCGTGCCGCAGCACAGGTCGACCACACGCTTGCCCTTCAGCTCCCCCGCGCGGGCGATCACAGCACGGCGCCAGCGCCGGTCGATCCCCATCGAAAGGGTCTTGTTCAGGCCGTCGTAGGTACCCGCAATTCGGGCGAACATGGATCGGACTTCGGTGGGCTCGGGCATGGTGACTCCAGTGGCGCACAGGGTACCGGATCTCCGGCCTTCCTCGTACCCAACAGTTGCTTCCCCCGTAGGTTTTTTCCCTCGCCTCAATAAATCCACTCCCCCCCGCCCCCCCCCCCGCCCCCCCCCCCCC
>JARGOW010000358.1:1202-4674 GCA_029212955.1 Planctomycetota bacterium
TTGACATCTTCCCCAGGGATTCAAGCCCAGAATCCGGCACCCCGAGGAGCGCGCCGCCAAAGCCACCTGGGGGACCCAAACCAAGCTCGGCTTAACGAAACGAGGGCCAGCGAAAACAAGTTTCGCTGACCCTCGTGTTGGATTGGCTAATCGCCCTACTGGCGCCAGTAGTGACCCAGGCCAACGGTGTTGGGCGATAGGATCGACTGGGAACCAGGCTCGTAGGGGTTCACGTCCACGCGGGAACTACCGGCCGAACCGATTCGCAACACGTCGACCACACCCGAGCCCCCATTGGAGTTGGGAATGGCGGCAAACATGTAGCCCGACTCACAGACGTTGACCAGTTGGTTGGTACTTGCGTCCACCCGGATCATGCCCTTGCTGTTTTGCGGCAGGGGCGAGTTGGTGGTGTCGGAGAAGTCGGTCAGCACGTTGGGAAGACCACCGTAGTTCCGCTGGTTGTCGAAGGCCACGTCGACGGGCACGCCCGACAACTGATCCTCACCCACGGAAATCCGGATGCCCATTTCCATGCCACGCGCACCGGGCAAGGTTGCCTGGCCGAGAACCACAACGCCGTTGGGCGAGCTCTGGATGTAGAGGTGACTCAAAGCACCCTCGCCGGCGGAACCGGGAGTGTTGGTCACAGGATCCAGGGGACCCTCATGAACAACCCAGGCGCCACACGCCAGGTTGCGCGGGTCGGGCTGGATGGTCTTGGGGTTCAAGAACGTGAAGGGCGTGATACCCAGAATGTCGTCGAAGCCCCAGCCGTTGACCCCATTGGGACCCGACTCGAAGATGGCGACGGTGCCGGAACGGTTCAGCACGTAGGCGAAGTACACACCACGCTGGAACGCAAATCCGAACATACGGGGGAAGACACAGACCTCGAAGGGGCGGTTCAACTGGGAGCTGATCACGCGGCGCACTTCCAAGGAAGAGGCGGAGATCAGAGACATGGAACTATCCAGTTCGTTGCAGACCAGGATGTCCTCACTCTCGGGCTGCCACGCGATGCCACGGGGGCCCCGTCCAACCACAGTCTCTTTGACGATCTTGTGGAAGGTGGAAGATGCCGGGTCGATGTCCACAAAGGACACCGTGTCGGCGCTCTGGTTGGTCACGGCCAAGAAGTCCAAGTTAGGGCCCATGGCGAGGGAAGTCGGGTCGGCGATCGGAATGCGATCAATGACCACCATACGGTTGGAGTTCATGACCACGACTTCGCGGCGCTGACGATCCAGCACGTACAAGAAGTGACCCACCTGCTGGCGAATCTGGTACAGGTTGCAAGCCGAGTTCAACACTTGACCCTGGGAGGGGCCCATGAAGTACTGGTTCTGCTCACCGGCCAAGAGACCGGAGGGCGGGCTCGGGTTGACACCCTCGGGGTTACCGAAGGGATCGCCGGGCACGAGCAAGTTGTTGCGGAAACTGTTGTTGTTTCGACCGGCACCAGCGGGCGGAAGCGGGCCGAGCACGTGGTCCACGGTGGTCGGCTCCTGGGAGTTCAGGAAGGGCACAACGCACAGGGGCGGGAACACCAGGGGCGGCGGGTTGGGGTGCGGTGCCCAGGAGATGAAGTTCTCGGCACCGGCGGTCACACCACCGAACTGGTTCTGGGCGGCGGGCGCAATCGTGTTCGGGCCACCGGCCACTGCGATCGAGATCTTGATACCGTCCGCGGCGCACACGTCGCCACCGATCAAAGCTCCACCGGACTGACAGCCGGTCACGGAAGCGTTGTTGAACACTCCGTCCAAGGAGTGGCCCACGTGCAAGTCAGAAGCATTCGAGATGCTGGGCGACTTGACGAGCAGGTCGCTCAGGGTGCTATCCAAAGTCAGGGTGAAGACACCGGCGGAACCACCATCGATGGTGCAGGTACCCGCCTGAAGCGAGGGAAGCAAACCGGACTGCTGGCTCACGTTCGGGTTGAAGGGGAACTTGGATTCGCCTTCGCGGGCGATACCAGAGGTGTGGGTCGGGTTTCCCGTTCCCTGACCGAAACCGTTCAGGTCGATGACCGAAAGGCCCGGATCCGCACCGGTGCGCCAAGCGTAGATGGCGTCGGGCAGCACGGGAGCGTTGGCCAGGCCAGGGCCTGCACCGGTCACGAAGACGGTCGTGGCGCTCCGCGGGTTGCTGTTGGAGTTCACGAGGGTGGCGTCCTGGGGGTCCGGGTTGGCCGCCAAGTCTTCGATGTGACTCGCGTTGACGGAGATGTCCACGTTCGAGAAGGTCGAGCAGTCTTGGAAAATGGGACCGGCACCCGGGAAGTGGAAGCCAGGCAGAACCTCAAACAGGGTCAGGTCGTAAACACTGACCGGGCGCTGGGTGAAGGGCAGGGTGGTCGAACCGGTGACCGGGCCGAACTTCATATCGAAGCTGGGGCTGGTGTTCGGTGCGCTGGAACCTTCCAGGGGACCCAAGGAGAGGGGCTGGATGGGCTCAGAGAACTCCACACGGAGGCTGGTCAACGGATCCACGCCCACATCACCGTTGCCGGGACTGATGGAGGGAGCGTTGAGCGGCGGCGGTGCGGTGATGATCTCGGGGGACAGCAGGTCGGGGCCCACGGTGGTTGCACCCAGGGCCTGGAACGTCAGCTCTTTGTCGTTCGTTCCTGCCAGGGCGGTGGTGATCCGCATTCGGATCGTCAGGCCCGTGGGGAAGGTCTCGTGGGTCGAAAGGTCATTGTCCACATCGGGGATGAAGATCAACGTCTTTGCCGAGACCAGGTCCAAGGAGCCGCCCAACAGGGACTGGGTTCCGGGGAAGCCCAAGCCGCGGGGGTCCACCACGACCGGTGAATTGCCAGGTCCGGCTTCCACCCAAGTCGAAAGCACGGTGGCTCCCGATCCGTTGGTCGCGTAGGTGCGTCCCCCCACCAAAACGCGGCCCTGGATGGGTGCCGAGTCTCCGGAGATGGAGTCGATGGCGGTCACGCTCACCGCGGCGGCCAATCCGGAGTTCGCCTGCGCACCGGGACTTCCGTCCAACACCGTGTCGATGTCGATGTCCTGGGTGAATGAGGCGTAGATGTAGTGGTTTCCGGCAGCGCCCGTGGGAAGCACGGCCTGCTCGGAGAACTTAGCCACGGGAATGATCGGGTTGCCCAATCGCAGGTAATCGATCAAGACCTGCTGGCTCAGCACCGGAACGATGACCGGCAGCTGGTTCCCAAAGTTGTCCAACTGCTGAATGCGGTGGGGCAAAAGCTGTCCAAATCCATTGGACATCACGGTCAGGTTCATGACAGCGGCGCTGCCACCGCCGGAGCTCTTATCCTGATAACCGCCGCACGCGGTAATAGCCAGGATGGCGGAAGCTGCCAAAGTTGTTTTGATTCCCTTGGATAGGGAAACACCACAGCGCATCGGGTCGGTACTCATAGAGACTCGCAATTCGAGGGGGGTGACGGCGCCTGGTGGCACCGCTGGGACGGCCAAAGCCTACTCATATG
>JARGOW010000359.1 GCA_029212955.1 Planctomycetota bacterium
AGGTCTGCCAAGGCCTTGTCCAGCTCCTCGGGGCCCGGAATACTCCGCATGCGATTGGCGTGCGTGCGCAGGGCCGAGGCCGATTGGGGACCGCGCAGGAGAAGTTCGGCGAGAACGGCCAGGCTGGGTTCGCCCAATTGGTAATGCTCCTTGGCGCTGTGGTGCCAGCGTTCCACCCGGCTGCCCACGGGTATGGTGCCCCCGGCGATTTGCTTCATGCGCAGGCCTTGCAGTGTGATCATGACCTCGGCCTCGGTCAGGTCGAGAACCGGATTCCGGCAGGACTTTTGATTGCAGGCGTTGGTGGTCGCATTCAGGGTCAGGGGATATTGATGGGGTGGTGAAGGCCTTTTCGATCAGGACACCGACCACGCGCGCCTCATGGGGGGAAAGTTGTTCGTCCATGGTTCCAATGTACCAGCGCAGACCTGGGTGGAACAGGATTCCAGCCGGCCCCCGGGAAGGGGGCCGGGGTTTACAGGTGGGCGGGAACTTGCATGGCACAGGATCCAGGCGGGCGACAGTGACCAGCGCAAATGGTATTCTGATCGCCGAGCAGGTAGCCCCACGGGGTTTCCGGTCCCGCCATGAATTCCAATCCCGAACGCACCGACCCGAGCAACCCCTATTCCAGTCCCCGGAGTGGCGTGCAACGGGACCCTGGGGCTCAACATTTGGCGAGCCTCATGCAGCGGCTGGGCGGTGCCCTGGTCGATGGGGTTCTCCTGTGGAGTTGCATGTTGGCGCCTGCCCTCATGGGGGGTGATTTGGGTGCTCTGACCGAGGCCCTCAATACGGAAGATCCAGAACTGGTCGCGGAGGCACTCGCCGGAGCCAGTTACGTGGCCACGCCTATCCTGTTGCTCGTGTTGGGCGCCATGAACATGTTCCTGCTGTACAGGGATGGTCAGACCATCGGCAAGCGTTTGGTCGGGAGCCGAATCGTGCGCACCTCCGGGCGGCGCGCCGGCTTGATTCGCATCTTGGTCCTTCGGGTTTGGATCGCGGGCTTGCTGGCGCTGATTCCACTGGTCGGACCCTTCGTCATGATTCTGGGGAGTGCGGTCATCCTGTTGCCGGCCCGACGCTGCTTCCACGATTATCTGGCCGACACCAAAGTGATCGTCGTTTGAAGCTGGACACGCGAAGGCAAGTGGAAACCCCGGAAGGGTTGGCCCTGGGACTGCGCCTGGCCGGGGTGTTACCCCGCGGGTGCGCCTTGCTCCTCGACACCCTGGTGCGAGGCGTTTTCTACATGGCGGTTTTCTTAACCCTCGGCTGGTTTGGGATCATGGGGGATGCTTTGATCACCCTGATCATTTTCCTAGCGGAGTGGTTTTACTACGTATTCTTCGAGGTGCTGTTCAAGGGCGTGTCCCCAGGGAAGTATTGGGTTGGACTACGCGTGTTGCACGACGATGGAACACCGGTGGGGTGGAATGCTTCGCTGGTTCGCAACTTCATGCGCGCCGTGGACTTTCTACCCCTCTTCTACGGATTCGGAGTCTTGAGCTCTTCCCTGAGTCCTTCCTTTCGGCGACTGGGGGATTGGGCCGCGGGAACGGTTGTTGTGCACGACAGCATGCGCAAGCGCCGGGCGAGGGGGCGCAGGAAGGTGCGCAGCAAACCCCGGAATGGCAGCGGTGGGTCGGTTCGATCCGTCCCGGTGCCCCTGGTCCTGGATCGGGATGAGCAAGGCGCCCTCTTGGCTTTCCTTCAGCGACGCGGACAATGGAGTCAGGAGCGAGCCCAGGAATTGTCCAATCTACTGGAGCCGATCACCACCTTGAGTGGTGAAGAGGGTCTGCAGCGCACCCTGGGTTACGGGGCATGGCTGGAGGAAGAAGCTTGAAGCAAGGGGCCTTTGAAGCCGCCAGGCGCCCGGTTTGGGAGAGCTTTGTTCAGGAACTGGACCGGGACAGCCGCCGCGGTTGGAGTTCCAGGCGCCGCATGCGAGAGAGCACCCAAGGAGCCGACTCCAAGGACCTGCCCAGCCTGTATCGGGAGGTCTCACGGGACTTGGCCCTGGCCAGGGATCGGGCTTACAGCGACCGACTCCAAGAGGAACTCAATGAATGGGTTCTACGTGGGCATCAGGAGTTGTACCGGGCCCAACGCTCCCATTGGTCGGATGTGTTTTCCTTTCTGGCATTCGGATTTCCGATCCTGTTGCGGCAGCGCAGCAAGCGGTTCTTCTTTTGCATGATGGCGTTCTGCATTCCGTTTTTCCTGATGTGGTGGGCGGGAAGTGTGGCACCGGAATGGGTTCTGGCCCTGTTGGGCGAGGACACCATCGCCAGCATGAATGAGATGTATGGGAATTCGGACGGGCTTCGCGGTCGCAGCGCGGAACGGGGCTTCTCCGCATTCGCCTTTTACATTCGAAACAACGTGGGGATCGACTTCCGAGTTTTTGCGGGGGGGATTTTGGCGGGTGTGGGTTCTTTGTTCTTCTTGGGGTTCAACGCCTTCTTCCTGGGCGCCGTGTTTGGATACATCCACATGGCGGGCCACAACGACAACTTTCTGCCCTTTGTGGCGGGTCACGGTGCATTCGAGATCACGGGACTTTGGGTGTCCGCTCTGGCCGGATTGGAAGTGGGCATGGCGTGGATCTCACCGGGGGAGAAGTCCCGGCGGTTCGCCATGGTGGAGGGTGCGCGTACCGGATTGAAACTTCTCGGGGGCGCGGCCGCCTTGACCGCCTTGGCTGCGGTGGTCGAAGGCTTTTGGTCACCGAGTTCCGTTCCGGTGACAATCAAGTATTGGGTCGGAGGGGCACTTTGGGTGTTGACCGCCCTGTACCTCATGTTTGCGGGGAGGTCCCGTGAGGCTTGAGGATTACGACATTGAGCCCCGCCGGCGTACCGAGTGGGAGGTCATGGATCTGGGCACGCTCTTGCTCCAGCGCAACTTTGCGGCCATTTTGCGCAGCAGCGTGGTGGTGGGGCTGCCGATCCTGGCAATCACCGTTGGTTTGGTGGTGGGCCTTGGTTACATCTGGGCCTATCTATTCCTTTGGTTGATGCGACCTCTCTATGGTCGGGTCACCCTGCACATTCTTTCGCGCGCTGTGTTCGCAAGTTATCCCACACCCAGGGAAGTGGCCCGGGCCCTGCCGAAAGTTCTGTCCCGGGGGTTTTGGACGGCGGTTCTCATCCGGCCTTTCACCCTGTCTCGGGTTCTCGTGGAACCGGTACTTTTGTTGGAGGGCTTGCGCGGCAAGGAACTGCGCAGACGCTCGGAGGTCCTGTTGGGAGAGGGCGTGCGCGGTGGTATCTGGTGGGGCGCCACGGCGGTGTTCCTGGTTCAAATTTCGATCCTCGCCAGCCTGGCCATTTTGTTCCTAGGGTTTGCACCCGCGGGTTTGGAATCCCTGGAGCCCGATTCCGTGTTGGAAAATCCCCTGGTAATCGCAGCGTTGGCTTTGAGCTTTGCAGTGGTCGAGCCGCTGTGGGTGGCCGTCGGTTTTGCGACGTATCTGAATCGGCGCTCGGATCTCGAAGGCTGGGATGTGGAATTGGTATTCCGCCGATTGGCCCAGCGCGCTAGCCAGGGCATTCGGCTTTCGAGCGTGGCCCTGTTGGCGGTGTTTGCCCTATGGCCTGGTTTGCCCCAAGAGGGTTCGAGCCCCGTGGAGTCTGTGGCCCAACGCCCCGTGGATGTGGTGTTCGCCCGGGATGAATTCAAGACCACCCGCACGGTGGAAATGCAAACGGGCCAAGGGCCTGAGTTGCCCCCTGCCTTGATCGACCTATTCGGTCTCGTTGCGTGGATTCTGTTGGCGGTGCTGGTGGCATGGATTCTGTTTCTCTTGGCGCGCTGGGCCATGGGTTTGGAGGCGCCCGAGCCTAGGATCAAAGAAGAGGGGGAGGGTGGCGCATTGGAGTTGGCTGGCCTGGACCTGCGCCGTGAATCCCTGCCCAGGGATGTGGTGGGCGAGGCTCGCAGCCTTTGGGAGGCGGGACAGGTCAAGGGCGCGGTGTCCTTGCTCTATCGCGCCTCGCTGGTGGTGTTGCGCGATCGGCACGGCCTCTTCATTGAGGACGGAGATACCGAAGGCCGCTGCCTGCGCAAGGTGACCGCCCTGGAAATCATGGAGCTAGGAACGTACTTCGGCGGCCTGACCGACCGTTGGACCCGGTTGGCCTATGGGGGGGAATCGTTGGATGAAAGCTCTTTCGCGGGTCTGGCAAAGGGCTATGGAACCCACTTTGGAGGCCGCCGATGAGTGGGTGGCTTCACGGAATTGGGATACTGATGTTTTTGTGTCTCAGCGGCTGCGGCCGCGAAACCACCAGCGAAGAGGTGGAGGTGGGCTTCCGTGGCTTGGCAGCCAACAACCCGTTCTTGGGCGCCCAACGCTTGGCGGAAGAACTGGGGTACGAGGGCAAGGGCACCGTGTTGTTGTCCGAAATGCCGCCCCTGGATTGGGCCATGCTGCTGCGACCCGGCGTGATGACCGGTGGGGAAGCGCAGGCCTACGACCTTCTGACATGGGTGGCTTCGGGTGGGGACCTGTGGGTGGACTTGGAAGACTACTTGTTGGAAGAGGATGAGATTCCAGGAGAGCTGGAAGACGGCCCGGCTCAATGGGCTCTGTATACCCTGATCGACGAGCTCGGATTGGAGGTTGTCTACAACGAGGGGTA
>JARGOW010000360.1:0-3895 GCA_029212955.1 Planctomycetota bacterium
GGCCGGCCATACTCGACCACCAAGCCCTTTCGATCGGACCCGGTGGCGAGCGCTCCGAGCAAACCCGAAGCCGTGTGGTGGAGGGCCTGTCGGAGCTCGAGTTGGAACCGCTGGCGCTTCTAGAAGTGGACCTGGGAACCTACCGTCGGTGGCCACTGGGCGGTGCGCTTGCCCAGCGGGAGACTTTTGTTTTGCGCATGGGGGCGGGTGGATTGGAGGACGAGGAGCGTTTGTATCCGGCGCAGGATTGGCCAGCAGCGCGGGGCTTGCGCGTGAGCCTGGCGGCCTTTCTGCCCAACGGGATTTTGGAGCCCTCGGAACTTCTGACCCAGGTGGAGTCGGGCTCCATGGGCATGCCAGGCCTGGTGGAGCGCACCGTTCGCATTTCTCCCGATCGATACAAGGAGACCCTGTTGGCCATGCGTGGTCCGGTGTCCCGTGCCACGCCCGAGATGTTCTCTCGCATGGAGCCCTTGCTCCGTTGGTTGTGTTCCCACGATCCCCAACCCAGCGGATTGGAAGGCTGGAGGGCCCATCTGGCGCGATTGTCCCAGGGTTAGGCTAGTACGGAACCGCACGCCTTCGTACAAATAGGGCATGCAGACGCACAAGCAGGCAAGCGACTTTTCGCTGGAAGAGCATCTGGCAGCCTTTGAAAGGGGCTGCGTGGATTTGGTGGACAAAAAGGACCTCAGCAAACTGCTGGAATCTCGTCTGGCCAAGGGCCAGGGGTTGCGCGTCAAATTTGGAATGGATCCGTCTTCGGCCGACCTTCACATCGGTCATTCGATTCCATTGCTTAAACTGCGTGACCTGCAGGCCTTGGGTCACACCATCGTTCTGATCGTGGGGGACTCGACCGCCATGGTGGGTGACCCCACCGGTCGCAGCAAGCTGCGCCCGGTTTTGACCCGAGAGGAGGTGGACGAAAATCTGCGTACATACGTCGAGCAAGCGGCCCTCATTTTGGACATGGAGCGCGTCGAAGTTCGCCGCAATTCCGAGTGGTTTGACTCCCTCAACTTTGAGGGATTGCTCAAGCTTTGCACGCGTATGACCGTGGCCCAAATGATCGAGCGCGATACCTTCCAAACGCGCATGGAAGCTGGGGAACCGATTGGTATCAATGAATTCCTATACCCGCTCATGCAAGGTTGGGACTCGGTGGAGGTCAAGGCGGATGTGGAGTTGGGCGGCACGGATCAATTGTTCAATCTACTCGTCGGGCGTCGCCTTCAAGGCCAGGAGGAGCAACGTCCCCAGGTGGTGTTCACCACGCCTTTGATCAATGGGTTGGACGGGCGCAAAATGAGCAAATCCTATGGCAACGCCGTGGGACTCAAGGACGATGCGCGCACCATGACGTTCGCGATCATGCGTTTGGATGACACAGCCATGCCGGTGTGGTTTACGCAATTGACGCGCGTGCCGGACTCCGAGATGGCGACTCTACTCGCCGGGCATCCCCGCGAGGCCAAGGCACGCTTGGCCTTCGAGGTCACCGCGGGCTACCACGGAGAGGAAGCCGCGCGCGAGGCGGCCCAGGCCTTTGACCGTGAAGTGCGCGACAAGCAACTTCCCGACGACATTGCGACCACCGAGTGGCAGGACGATTGGGGTGATGCATTGCCCTTACCCAACTTGCTGAGCCAAATGGGATTGGTCCAGTCCACCTCCGATGGGCGCCGAATGATCCAGCAGGGGGCCGTGCGCTTCGATGGAGAGGTGCAAAGCGATGCGCGGGCCACGTGTGCCCGGCCGGCGGAACGGCTCCTGGTCCAGGTTGGCAAGAAGCGGGTCGGTTACCTGGCGGGCTAGGAACTCCATGCCCGGGGCATGGGCTACTCCACGACCCCGTGGATTTGTCGGATGATCGTGGGTTCGGCCTCGTCTACCAAGTCCAGGGTCAAGGTGGCATCGATCGGGCCTGCGGGAGCAGACTCCTTGCAGCGCACATGCACGTCGATTCGCGCACTGCGGCCGAAGGTGTCTTCAGCGATAGCTTCGAGCTCCACGGTCAGGTGGGGGGCCGAAGGACCTTCCAGTCTGGCATCGCTGATTTGAATCCGGTGGCCTGGGGCCAGCCCCTGGACAGCGGCGTGCAAGGCCCGGCCCTTGCCCTGGTCGAGCCGGCCAAAGCTGAGGTTGGGAGGGTACATCATGACGGCAGGCACGACCCGGCCTTCGACGGCGATCTCCAGGCGCCCCGAATCACCCTGGCCCAGGCCGTCGGTGGTACTGAGTATGACCTTGCCCTGGAAGGGGCCCCGCTTGATCTGGTCCACCGCGGTCACGTGCAGGTTCCAAATGGTGTCCCGTCCTTCGATCAGGACCAGCTCGGCCTCGAGCCCTTCGCTGGTGGAATGCACGTCGACCAAGCGGGCTTGGTTCAAAGCCGCTTGTGCGTGGATCTGCATGGTGTCCGCCACCCCACCACCCAGGGGGATGTCCCCAAGCTTCAAGGTGGAGTCGGCCAATTCGAATAGCTTCTCTGGAAAGAAGTTCAACTCGAAGGTGAGGTAAGGCTCGATCTTGGAATCGGTGTACACGCGCACAACGGCGAGTTTGCCCGCATTGGCGTGGACGCGTTCCGTGTCGATCAGAAAGTCGATGCTAAACTTCTGCCCGGGTTCCACACGGAGCACGTTGTCGCGCTGGCTGAGGTCTCCGTCCAAGACCCCCTGATCCTTGGTGTCGCCATTCCATGCCTGGATCGCAGTGACGCGGGAGCAAGCGCAAGCGGGCTCGGCCCGCAGGATCGTGATCGCAGTGTCTTCGATGTTGCGCATTTCGAAGGTGTGCATGTATCGCTTGCCGTAGGCCACGTTGCCAAACGAATGGTAGTAGGGCAGTTCGGGTTGGGTGGGATGGAGCACCTCGATTCCACGCTGGCGATTGGCGCCCGCAGCAAAATGTTTGCGAGCATTTTCATTCTCGCCATCGTCACCACAGGCGGTGAGTAGCAAGGTGAACAGGACCAGCGCAAGGCGGGCAACATTGTGTTGGGGCATGGGGACCGATCTTGGAATTCGGGGCATGGTTGGGGAGCGGCATCCAGGAATGCGACCCTGTTTAAGAGGGTACCCGCCTGCCCCAAACGGGCAACCGGTTCCGGCGATTCCTCGGTGGCTTTTTTTGGGCGACGACCAAACCCCGTAGGGTGTGTGAAATCGCGCACGTGCCCGAGGGGGATACAAGAACACCCCAGGCGACCGATCAGGACACCTGGGGTGTGATAGTGGGTTGGGCGGTTTGCCCTGGAGCAGACTTACTTGCCTCCGCGTGTACCGCGGATCACCATGTTGGTGATGCGCCAAATTTCATCCTCGGGCACGCGCTCGGACCCGCGCTCGGCGAGGGCGGTACGAATCTTGATTTTGCCCAGGCGGTTGGTGCGCTCGATGAACATGGCGTAGGTGTTTCCGGTCGGCTCAAAGTCCGTGACCATCACCATCAATTCGTGGGCTTTATCTTCTTTGCCTGTGGCCAGTAGGCACTCGTACAGCAATGCGGAGTCGAGGACCATGGGGATTCGGGCCTGCTTCACACCGGGCAACTGGCGTTCCGGTTGAATTTTGGGGATCTCGGAATCGGCTTCGGTGGGGGCGGGTTTGGTGGCTCCGGGGGGGCGGGGCAGATCGGACTGCAATTCCATTTCGAGGCCCTTTTCCTTGATCACTATGGCTGCCATGCGCGCTTCGATCGCGGACTTCGGATCCGGCAAGTGGCGCAGAATGTCGTCGTAACGTCGATAGGCGACCATGCGCTCCAGGTTGTTCCACAGGAGGATCGTCTTGAGCGTAGCCTTGTGTTTGGTGTCGGCTTTCAACTGGTTGAAGGCTCGCATGGGATCGTCCATGTCCCGAAGGAAAATTCCGAAACGGGATAGGGCGTA
>JARGOW010000360.1:3914-4623 GCA_029212955.1 Planctomycetota bacterium
TTCGAAATTCGTGGCCTTGCCAGCCACAACATTGCGGTGGAGGGCGTCGCGGCGGGTGTAAATGCCCTGCTTCACATTGGGTGCGAGTTTGGCCACTTGCACGAGCTTGCGCAGGATGAAGTCCAGGTGCTTCTCGTAGAACTCCGTGTCCTTCTTGACGGTGTTGTCCAGGCACCACAGAAAGGCATTGCCGATCTCATTCGGATCGCCGGATGCACCGAACAGATAGCTGCCATAGGCGAGCCAGGAGTAGGGGTCCTCGGCGGCCTTGCCCTCGGGCCTGGTGGTGGCGTTGGAGGAGCGCTTGGCCGTGTCAAACAGGGTCAACCATTCCTCAGTAGAGTGCTGGCCATGGATGATGTCGATGATGCGCCGGTTGGAGGTGCGAATCGAAACCGTTGGAAATTTTCGGATGCCCTTGCGCTTGATCCAGCCGGAGTCAGATCCGGCGATTTCTGTGATCGCAATGGAGTTTTCCCCGAGCCATTTGAGGACGGCCTCATCCTTGAGGGTGTCCTTGAGCATCTGGTCAGAACCCGCCTCACCGGGATTCAGGAAGATTAGCACGGACAGTTTGTTCTGCTTGGCCGCTTCGAGGAAGGCTTCCTTGGGGGTCAAGTCCCAAAGGGCTTTGGGGGCTTCTTGGCTCGATCCCGGCAGGGCACGGGTCGCTGACGAGCCGCCGGGCTGGGCGTGGGTGGGGAAGGCC
>JARGOW010000361.1:0-1117 GCA_029212955.1 Planctomycetota bacterium
GAGACTACTTCGCTTCCGGCAAGGGGCTTGGATTCTTCAACGTGGCATTCTCGGCCCGCGCCACAGGCGAAAGCGCTTGGCTCCTGCTCGGATTGACCGGCATGGGATATGCGGTGGGCGTCAAGGCCTTTTGGGTCGTGCTGGGTGAGCTGATCGGCGTGGGCGGTGCCTGGCTCTTCATGGCACACCGTTTCAAGCGCTTGACCGACAAGTACGATTCCATCACCGTTCCGGACTACCTCGAATCCCGGTTTCGTGAAAAAGGCCATGGGATCCGGCTGATCGCTGCGGGGGCACTGCTCGTATTCGTCCCGATTTATGCTGGTGCTCAGGTCTTCGCCACGGGGCAAGCATTCAACGATTTCCTCGGGCTGAACCACTTCATAGGCGCCGCCATCGGGTTCGGCGTCGTGATGCTGTACATCACCCAGGGCGGTTTCACCGCAGTGGTTTGGTCGGACGTGTTCCAAGGCTCCTTGATGGTCATCGGGCTCGTCGCCCTGCCCATCGTGGCCCTGATGCATGTGGGTAACCTAGACCTGGTCACCGATGCCGTGGCCGCTATCGACCCCCATTTGCTCACCTGGCATGGTCCAGGTTCGGAAGGACCATCCACCGGCGGCTGGGGACTTGGGACCGTGATCTCGGTGGCGGGTTTGATGGCCATCGGAATTGGCTTCTGGGGATCTCCCCAGGTGTTCGCCCGCTACATCTCCATGAAGGACACGCGCCAGATCGCGCCGGGAGCTACCACCGCCCTCGTTTGGACGGCGCTTGCTGACGGCGGCGCCGTGTTGGTGGGCCTCTTTGGTCGAGCCATCTATTCCCCTGAGATTCTGGGAGGAGACCACGAGAGCATCTTGCCCCATATGGCCCAGAACCTACTCCCCGCCTTCTTTGCAGGGGTTTTCATCGCCATGGTGCTTAGCGCCATCATGTCTACGATCGATTCGCTCCTGGTCGTGGCATCCAGCGCGGGCGTTCGCGATTACTGGCAAAAAATCAAACACCCGGACATGCCCGACGACACTTTGATCTCGCTCTCACGCAAGGTCACGATCGGTCTGTCCCTGGTTTCCTTCGCCGTAGGTGTGGGCATCTTGGCCTACGACAGGGA
>JARGOW010000361.1:1127-4614 GCA_029212955.1 Planctomycetota bacterium
GTGGTCGGGCATCGCTGCGACATTCTGTCCAACCATGATACTGAGCCTGTTCTGGTCCAAATTCACAGCTCGCGGTGCCAAGTGCGCCATGATCGCCGGTTTCCTTGCCGTTCCCTTCTTGAAGTTCGCCGCTCCGCCGATCTTGAACTCCATGGATTTGGCCCAAATGGCTGGCTACCTGGCGGACCTGGAAGTTCTGCTCCCCTCTTTCCTGGTCGGGTTCGCGGTAGCGGTGATCGTCAGCCTGATGGACAAGGATGGCCAAGCCCAATTGACCGGAATCGCGGACGAGCTCCAAGAGTCACGCACTTCTTAACCTCGCCGGGGCACAACTAGGGCTTGCCGGAGCCCGGAACAAAAAAACAGGGCAATGCGGAGACCGCATTGCCCTGTTGTTTATCTGAATCGCTTCGAACCCTAGGCCATGCCCTGGTGGCGCACGATCACGCCCTCGGTCAGGTAGATCACATCCTCTGCGATGTTCGTCGCATGGTCCGCTATACGCTCCAAGTGGCGCGAAACCGAAATGTAGAGCATGGCCCCGTTGATCTGCGTGGGTTCCTGTTCCATGCGAGCGATGAGGGTGCGCATGTTCGTCTTGTGCAGTTTGTCGATGTGATCATCGTCGAGGATCACTTGACGCGCCGCTTTGCCATCCTCGTTGATGAAAGCTTCCAAGGTCGCCCGCAGCATGTCCGTGGTGGCCTCGGTCATGGGAATCAGATCGTTGGGGGCGGCCCCGGCCTGATCACTTTCCATGGCGAGCGACCGTTTGCAAATACTCACGGCCAGGTCCCCGATGCGCTCCAGATCATTGGTGATCTTCAGGCACGCGGTGACAAAGCGCAGGTCGCCCGCCACGGGCTGGTGCAATGCGAGCACTTTCAGGCACTCCTCTTCTAGCGCGACCTCGGCATCATCGATTTCCGAATCGCCCGCGATGACCTCCCGGGCCAAATCGGAGCGCTGACTGGTCAGGGCCGAAATGGAAAGGCGGACCGCTTCCTCCACCCTGGCACCCAGGGCCAAGAGATTGCGCTCCAGGTTTTGTAGATCGATTTGTAGATGTTTCGTCATGGTTCGTTCCTTGTGGCATCAACCGAAGCGGCCGGTCACATAGTCCTCGGTTTCGGTGAGCAGGGGGGACATGAAAATCTTTTCCGTGGGTCCATATTCCACCAAACGACCCAGGTACATGAACGCCGTGTAGGCACTGACCCGGGAGGCTTGCTGCATATTGTGGGTCACCATCAGAATGGAATACTCGCCGGAGAGTTCTTCGATGAGGTCCTCGATCTTACCGGTAGCAATCGGGTCCAGAGCGGAGCAAGGCTCGTCGAGCAGAAGTACTTCGGGTTGGGCTGCAATGCCGCGCGCGATGCACAGGCGCTGCTGCTGGCCGCCTGACATTTGCAGTGCGCTGCTGCGCAGTCGGTCCTTGACCTCCTTCCAGAGTCCAGCCTTGGTAAGGCTCTCCTCGCAAACCTCCTCCAGAATGGAACGCTTTCGAATTCCGGCGATGCGCAAGGAATAGACCACGTTCTCGAAGATGCTCATGGGAAATGGGTTCGGCTTTTGGAACACCATGCCGATCCGCTTGCGCAGTTCGATCACATCGACCCCAGCACCGTAAATGGGCTGGCCGGCCAAGGTCATTTCACCCTTGGTATTCACGCTGTCCACCAAATCGTTCATGCGATTCACGCAGCGCAACAGGGTGGACTTACCACACCCCGAGGGCCCGATCAGTGCGGTCACTTTGGATTTGGGAAGCTTGAGACCCACGTCGAACAGGGCCTGGGATTTGCCATACCAGAGGTTGAAGTCGTTGATCTCAACAACGCTATCCACGTCGTTCATTCCGTCGTGGAGGGCGGTTTTGAAGTTCAGGCCCTTCTCGATGGAGTCAAAGAGGCCGCCGTGCTGGGCGCGGCCGGGGGAGGTGGTAGTGTTCATGGGTTTTTCCGTTTTCGGGAGGGTGGGATGTTCGAGAGTCATGCGTGGGAGGACTAGCGGGCGGCGCGGAAACGCTTGCGCAAGCGGGCCCGGATCCAAATGGCGGTGAGGTTCAACCCCACCACAATGGCGATCAACAAAAGGGTGGTTGCAAACACCATGGGGCGCGCAGCCTCGGAATCCTGGCTTTGAAAGCCCAGGTCATAGATGTGGAAGCCCAGGTGCATGAAACTGCGTTGGGGGAACAGGTAGGGTGCCTGGCTCAAATCCACAGGAAGATCGGGGGCCATTTTCACGGCGCCCACAAGCATGAGAGGTGCCACTTCGCCCGCTCCACGGGCGATGGCCAAAATCATGCCGGTCAGAATGCCGGGCATGGCGCGGGGGAGCACCACCCGGCGAATGGTCTGCCAGCGGGTCGCGCCGCAGCCATAGGAGCCTTCGCGCATGGACTGGGGTACGGCGGACAGGGCTTCCTCGGTGGCAACGATGACCACGGGGAGGGTCAGCAGGGCCAGGGTCAGGGATGCCCAGAGAATTCCGCCCTTTCCAAAGGTCGGGTTGGGGAGCGACTCCGAGAAGAACCACCCGTCGATACTGGTTCCCACGATGTAGCAGAAGAAGCTCAAGCCGAAGACGCCAAACACGATCGAAGGAACACCAGCAAGGTTGTTCACCGCGATGCGAACCATGGAAACAAACAGGCCAGCCTTGGCATATTCCTTCAGGTACAGAGCGGTGAGCACACCGAACGGTACAACCATCATCGTCATGATCAGGGTCATGATCACGGTTCCGAACAGCGCGGGCCAGATTCCGCCCTGGCTGTTGGCATGGCGCGGATTGTCGGTCAGGAATTCGTGCCAACGATCGAGGAACACCCCGATTTTTCCGGCGAAGCTCAACCGGTTGGGGGTCACGATGCGAACGATGTCCGCCATGGGAATCAGGATCTCTTCGCCATTCGTGATGGTGAAGCCCATTTCATAGTTGTGGTTTACCTTGCGCAGGTCGGCGATCGTCCCAGCATCCGCGTCGGGATCTTGCTCCAAGTCCTCAATGCGCTCCCGGCGGTCTTGTACCTGGTCGATGTATTCCTCGTATTTGCCCAGAATGCCTTCCGCATCGGAACGCAACACTTTGCCCTCCACTCGGAAGCTGGTCGGCATGCCGATGATGGGACCTTCATCCCGGCGTTCGATCAAGGCCGCCCATTCAGGAGTGCTGCCCTCCTGGGTTGCGTCCACAGCGGCCCAGACCCCGTGGGATCCATTCCATTGGAAGTTTTCCGTACGGATCAAGAGGGTGCGTTGCCCCGCATTGTCTTGACCTTCGGCGATTTCTGCTTCGCCTTGAACCTCGCCCATCAACGGGGTGCCGTCCAAAGTCGTAAAGGACTGGATGGGATCCGCCCAGAAGGCACGCCCCCCTTGGTATGCGATCAAGCCCATCATGGCAGTGATCACCAGGATGGTTACGGCCAAGGCACCGCCAGCCAAGGCCCCGCCGGCCGGTGGCGATGACGCCAGCC
>JARGOW010000362.1:0-1359 GCA_029212955.1 Planctomycetota bacterium
CGCGGAGCCTCCGGTGGACAGGACTTGCGAGAGCTGCCACGAACACCATCACACGTTGCCATTTTTGAAGGAGGCGGGGGGCCTGGCCTTCGAGCTTGGATTGTCTGTCTCCGGGTCAACGGATTGCGAGGCATGCCACAGCGCCGAGCATGGGAGTTTTGCTTTCGCCGCCACCCACTTGCCCGAGGACTTGCACGCCGCCAGCGGATTTGCCCTGGTGGAACCCCACGCCCAACTGGAGTGCAAAGAGTGTCACTTTGAACCTTCTGAACCGGCCCAACCGGGCGCCGATTGGTTGCGCAGGTTTCCCGGGCGTGCGCCTGAAGACTGCGAAGCGTGTCATGTGGATCCACACGTCGGGCAGTTTGAATATGATTTGGCCCAGGGACAGGGCTGCCTGCAATGCCATTCAGAATCGCATTTTGTCCCCTCCGGTTTCGGATTTGAGGCCCATGGGGACACGGCCTTTGACCTGATCGGCAAGCACCGTGGAGTGGCATGTTTTGGGTGTCACAAGGTGCCCGATGGAGAACCCACCAGCGCACGCCAATGGGCGGACGTGTCGACCTCCTGCGCCGATTGTCACGACGATGCCCATGCGGGCGCGTTCGAGAAGCCAGGCGTTCCGCGCCAAGTCAAAGGCCGCGGCGGCTGCGCCCGTTGTCACAGCCCGGAGGGCTTCGACGTCATGGTTCAAGAGGCGTTCGACCATGGTAGCTTTACGGACTTCGCCTTGGGGGGAGCCCACGCCCAGGCCGAATGTGAGGCTTGCCATGTGACGGAAGCTGGGCGCGACGATCTGGGGCGGGCCTTTGGTCGCATCGAAGACCGTTGGGGGGCGAAGTGGCAAAGGAATCGGTCCTGTGCCCTGTGCCACGTGGATCCCCATGACGGGGCTTTCGAACGTGCAGGTGTACCGGGGGAGGTCAAAGGCCGTATGGACTGCGCGCGCTGCCACACGGAAAGCGATTGGCATGATTTGCATACGCCAGAATTTGATCACGGTTTCTGGACCGGCTACGAATTGCCTGGAGCCCATGGGGAAGCGGATTGCGTGGCTTGCCATCTCCCGACGGCAACTACCGATGCGTTCGGGCGGCAATTCGGGCGCATCGAGGCCATCCATGGCACGGCCGATCCAGCCTGTCATCAATGCCATCCGGACCCTCACTTTGGCCTGTTCGACTTGCCAGGTATTGGGAAACGGGTGGATGGAAACACCAGCTGTGCGCGTTGCCACAGTTTGACAGCATTCGCAGACTTGCTAGTGGGGCCGTCTGAACGGTTCGATCACGATCGGTGGACCAACAGCGATACAGAGTCCAAGCACCGAGATCAAACCTGCGATGATTGCCATCC
>JARGOW010000362.1:1435-4593 GCA_029212955.1 Planctomycetota bacterium
CCCGCCCTGGGGCGGAGCTGTGCTGACTGCCATGTCGACCAGCATCGCGGGCAGTTTCAAGCGACTGGCACAGCCGCTTGTGGCACGTGTCACACATCCCAGTCCGACTTCCATCAGGTTCGTTTCGACCATCAAACCGACTCGCGTTTTCCACTGGATGAAATACATTCGGACTTGGAATGTGCCCAGTGCCATGGCCAAACGGTCTGGCCCGACGGCGAAAGTCGCGTGGTGTATCGGCCCTTGGGCATGGAGTGCGTGGATTGTCACAGGGCGGGCGGTGGGGGGCGTGATCGATGATGCGCTGGATGGTCTTGGCGCTGTTTTTCTGCCTGGTCGTGCGCCCCACGTTGGCATCGGGTATTTCCATACCCCGGCAAGAGGAGGATGTGCGCCCGGTAGAAGCCCGCGTTTCTTCGGTTACGGACACCTTGATTTATATCGACTTGGGAATGGCGGGTGGCGTGGCCCAAGGGGATCGGGCGGTCGTGTACCCCGAGGGGGAGCCCTCCGTGCAGGCGGTGGTGCGCAGTGTCACGCGGCATCACGCGCGCATTGAATTGTTTGAGCCCGTGGAGGGACTGTCCTTGGGTACCCGCTGTGATGTGTTCCTGAAGAAGTCGAAGTTGCCATCGCCCCAAGCGGCGAGCGAAGCGGAACCCGTTCCACCGCAGGTGGTTCGGCCCGAAGCAAGCCGTGAGCCCATGCGGCGTCTGCCCGAGCATCCGGGGTGGTCCCGTCCGCCCGACGACTGGTCCCCCGATGGATCCCTGTTGGCCGAGGCCAATTCGATTGCGGCCCGGGAGCGCCCCTTGGATTGGGATGCCCATTGGACCCTTTCGGGCTCGTTCACGGAGAGTCGATTGACCGGCAAGCGCCAGAGCCTTTCCGCCCGATCCAACTTCGGATGGACAGCTCGCAACGCCTTCGGCCGCGGCGGGGAATTTGAATTGGACGCCAGCGCCTATCACCGCAGCTCGGATGAAGGGGGTGGATTCGAAGAGGACCAATCCCGACTGCGATTGAATCGGCTGAATTATGTTTTGGGAGGCAGGCGCGGGGAACCCACACGCTACGAGTTTGGTCGATTCGTGCAGCACGAAATGCCCGAGTTTGGACGCTTGGATGGGGTGGAATGGGGGCACCGACTGGAGAGCGGCAGGCGGGTGGGCTTCAGCGCGGGTCACATGCCCGGACTCGACGACACCCTGGGGTCGGGGGAGGATTGGCAGGTGGCTTTAAATTTCAGCGATGGCTTGGAGGAAACCCGCGATTTGGATTGGCGGGGGGGCTATCAAAAGACCTGGCATGCGGGTCGCTCCGACCGGGATCTCTTCCTGCTCGGTGCGCGGTGGTCTCCGCGCATGGGGGAAAGTCTGGCGGCCACGGCCTGGATCGATTGGTACGCCAGCGATGATGGCCCCAAGGCGGAAGGACCCGAGCTGACCCGATTGAACCTTTACGCATCCCACAATCTGGATCCGGGAAGCGGGTTGCGCCTGCACCACAGTCGCAGTCGTCGGCCCTTTGTGCTGCGTCAGCAATTCGACCTGCCCGCTGAGGATGTGAATCTGGGCGGAACGGTGCAGCGCACAAGTTTGAGCCATTGGCGCCGACTGGATGCGGAGCATCTTTTGAATGCGCGTCTGGAATATTGGCGGGATGAGCAGGACGATGGTCTTCGTGGTGAACTGGGGCATGAATGGGTGGGGCTGCTACCCCGGGACGCCGACCTGGCGGCGACCCTCACCGGCACGGAGGGGTCCTTCAGCAAGTTATTGGCCCTGCGCCTGGACGTGCGCACTTTCCATGGGGATTCGTTCTGGCAGGTGGGCTGGCAAATCAGTCGTGTGGTGGAGGGGACCCTGGTTGGGGACGGGGCTCCCATTTGGCAGCACGACCTACGAGCGAGTCTCAATCGACGCCTTTCCGACGGTTGGAGCCTGTCCCTCAACCTGGATTTGGGGTTTGGTGAGGATCAGGACAATCGGCGCCTGGGCTTTCATTTGGGCAGGCGATTTTGAAAGCGCGCGGGAAATGGGAAACTTGATCTAATGGAACCTGTGCACAGCAGCCAATTCCATGAACCGCGGCGGGCCTGGGGCCTGTACGGCGTGGCAGGCTTCCTACTGGCCTGTTTGATCGCTTCGTGTTTGAGTGAACGGGAAGTACCGGTTCAAGGTTGGTGGGAGCAGCGTGGGTCCGTCATGCCCCACGACTCGTTCCCAACGGATTGCACCCTTTGTCACATCGGTTCCGATTGGAACACCATCCGGGAGGTCATCGACTTTGACCACGAAGCGGAAACGGGGTATGCGTTGGAAGGCGCCCATGCCCAAGCTCTTTGCCTGCGCTGCCACAACGATCGGGGGCCGGTTCAGGCCTTTGAGGCCAGGGGCTGCACGGGCTGCCATGAGGACGTGCACCGCGGATTGCTTGGCCAGGGTTGCGACACTTGCCACGATTCGAGTTCCTGGAGGGCGCAAGGTCCGGTTGCGGATCATCGGCGAACGCGGTTCCCCTTGACCGGAGTGCACGCTGCCACGGCTTGCTGGCAGTGCCATCCGGGTGCGGGGGTGGGGGAATTCAGTGGTGCGGATCCCGAATGCCTGTCTTGTCATGGGCAGGACTTGACCCTCGCCACGGATCCGGACCATTTGGCTGCGGGATGGACCCGGCGCTGCGAACGGTGTCACTTGCCCACCCAATGGGATGGGGCTGGATTCAACCACTCGACCTTTGCCCTGGTTGGCGGGCACCGCATTGACGATTGCGCGGATTGTCACGGACCAAGTGTATTTGACGTGGTATCGAAGCAATGCATTGGCTGTCATCAGCAGGAATACGACGATGCCGTAGATCCACCCCATGTCTTGCACTCCTATCCCAGCCGCTGTGAATATTGTCACACGGTGAACGAGTGGGATGGGGCGCCTATGAATCATGGGGTGCTTTCCTCGCAATGTGTGACCTGCCACGAGGCCGATTATTTGGCGGCGGCAGATCCGAATCATCCGGGACAGGGATTTCCCACCGGTTGCCAGCTGTGTCACACCACGGAGGACTGGCAGCAGGATATTTTTGAACACCCGTGGCCCCGTTTGGGAACCCACAGCTTCATGGCGTGCGTCGATTGCCACTTGACCGCTCCTATCATT
>JARGOW010000363.1 GCA_029212955.1 Planctomycetota bacterium
ATCAAGTCGGGCAAGGCCGCCCTGCCTTCGGGCGTGGGGTGGACTCACCTCTTGGGCGTGGGGTTCCTGGCTGGTGTGGGATTCACCATGTCGATCTTTATCAGCGACTTGGCCTTCTCCGCACCCCTTTCTCAAGCGTGGTCGAAAGCGGCCATTCTGGTGGGATCCCTGGGGTCGGGTATCTGCGGCTACCTGGTCTTGCGCAAGGCCTGTAGAACGACCTAGCACCGTGCGTACCGGTTGGGCTTAACGAATAGAGGGCCCAACCTTTCGGCTGGACCCTCCCTTTGATGGATTCATGGGCTCCGGGACACGGAGTCCATGGGGATCACTCGTAGAACTGGGTGGACTGGGTCACCTCGACCGGGCGCTGGAGGCGTTTGGAGGTCAGGGCGGCGCTCAAACGCAGGTCGCCGATTTGGCGGCTCTGCAGCACCAGTCGCCAGGTGGCGGTGGCGCCCGGATCCAGGGAATCCAGGGCGTTGAAGAGGATCTTGTTGCCTTCGGTGCGTCCGTTGGTGGGACCCTTGGCGTGCACGAGTTGCATGCCCTCATCCATGGTAACCATGATCGCGATGTTCGCGCCGGGGGCCGTGCCCTGGTTGTGAACCTTGATGTGGTAGGTGAGGGATTCGCCCACGGGAACCGGATCCTGCAGGTCCTCAATGGTGAAGTGCAGGGCGGAGATGCCTTCCATGGGGGCGGAGAATTCACTGGTGGCGGCCGAGCCCTTGGAGGCCTGGGCCGATGCGGCCAGGGCCAAGGTTCCGGTCTGGGAGGGGGTCAAGTGCAGGGTGATGCTCGATTCCGCACCCGCCTCCAGGTCGCCCAGGGCCCAGCTCAACAGGTTTTCCGTGCGCTCGGCCGGGCTGGATGCTCGAACGAGCTCCAAGCCTTCGGGCAGGGGTTGCTCAAGTTTCACGTCCTTGGCCAGGCTGGATCCCACGTTCTTGACCGTGAGGGTGACCTTGCCGGGTTGCCCCAGGAAGAATTTGCTCGGGCCAGAGGTGGCCAACTCCAGGCGCGTGTCCTGGGCCTGGATAGCAGCGCCGGTGACCGAGATGGGCTCGCCCTTGGGCAGGCTGGCTTGGGCCGTGGCGGCGAAGGAGCCCGGGCGGTTGGCTTGCACGGGAATCGTCATGGTATGGCTTTCGCCAGCGCCCAATTCCTGGAGGACCAACTTTGCGCTGTCTTCCCCCGATTCGGTCACAAGGCCCTCGGGCAGAACGGCGGAGAGGTTCACGTTGCGCGCCACGCCGCTGCCGGCATTGCGGAGAACCAATTCCAGGTTGAAGTTTTCCCCAGGGATCGTGGTAGCGGGGGCGTGCATCTCCAGTTGGAGGTCCGGGGAGACCACAACGAATTGTCCCTTGAGGGTTCGGTCGTAGCTAACGGAAGCAAAGCTCTCGGAAATGCCATCGGCCGCGGCCTTGCCGTTGATTTTGATGGTTTGGGAGGCGCCGCCATTCAGGGTGCCCAAGTTCCAAACGGCCACGCTACCTTCGTTGGAAACCATGGCGGGCTCCGATCCGATCAGGGTCAAACCCTCGGGCAGGCGTTCCTCAAGGACCACGTTGGCCAGGGGGTCTTGGCTCAGGTTTTCCACCATCATGAGGTAGTGGAACTCCTCATTGCGCTGCACGGATGCGGGCAAGGACTTGGTGAGCAGGAGGGCGCTGGTGGCTTTCACTCCGCTGGGGATCGCCTGGACGGAATTCACCATCCCGGTCGCGGGCTGGATGGCGTCGGCAGCCTTCGAGGATTCCTCGCAGGTGGCGTCTGAGCCTTCGCTGCATTCTTCCTTGTTTTCTGCCTTAGGAGACCATTCGTCGCCGTTTTGGCTGTTTTCCAGCTGGGCGCAGGCGGTGGTAAGAACTCCCGCCATGAGCATGAGGGCAAAGAGAGGGGAATGTTTCATCGGGGGGAGCTTTGGGAGCTGGGGGCAATGGGTCGGCTTGGACTTGGGATGTCCTGCCCCGCGAACGTACCCAAAGTGCATGGGGGAATGGGTCGGGTGCCCGATTCATGCTTCACTTCCGGGCAGGAATTCCCCCTGCGAGACGAATTCGTGGCTATTCGAGCGATAGGGGCCGGTTCGGGGGCCCTTCACAAATTGGTTAGCCCGCCGATGGGGGGCATGGGAGCGTTCAGACTCCGCCGGTTCCCAGGCTGGTGGCGTGGCCACCGTCGTTGCCGTCGTCTTTCCACCAATCGCCTTCGGCCACTGCGACAATGCCCTCACGGAAGGTGCGCGGGTCCCATCCGAGTTCCTCGCGGATCGGGGTGATGTTGTGGTCGTGGTGTAGGGAAAAGTATCCGGCACCCCGGCGCTCTTTGGTCACGTCCTTGAAGAGTCCTTTTAGGAACAGGGCGCGATTCACCCAGTGGCGAGCGATGTTGCGGCGTTTGACCTTGCCGCCGGTGGCTTGAATGGTGGCGTCCACAAAGTCGTTGAAGGCGATGCCTTCGGGGCCCGCGATCTCGAACACGCGCCCGTCTTCCTGGGCGGCGGGGTGCGCGAAGAACAGCATCAAGGCCTCGATCAGGTCGTCGATGTGCACGGGGTTGAGCATGGAAACCCCCTCGTGGTAGATCCAATAGGACCCTGTCTGTGCGCCGCATTTGCGCAGCAGCGGCGCCGTGTGTCGGTAGTCGCCCTTGCCGTAAACCAGGGTGGGGCGGAAGGAAGCCCAATTGAGGCTGGCGCCGCGCACGATTTTTTCCTGCACGCGCTTGGAGTCGCGGTAATAGCTGTAGACGGGGACGCCGATGACTGCGGAGGAAACCACCACGAAGACCAGGTTCTTGGGGGCATTCTTGCGCACCTCATCCACCAGGTTTTCGGTGCCCTTCACGTTGACGAGCTGCATGTGGCTCTCTTCAAAGTGGTCGTGGGCGCTGGCCAGGTGGACCAGGAAATCCACGTCGGTGGAGAAACCCTCGAGGGATTCCGCGTCGGTCAGGTCGCCGATCTGCACTTCTACGGGGCTGTCCGCGGGCAGATCCAGGGCCGCCTCACGACCGGGGCGGCACAGTACGCGCACGTCGTGGCCGTCCTTCACCAGTCGGCGAACGAGGTATTTTCCAATGAATCCGGTGGCTCCGGTGACGGCGATGCGCATGGGTGAGGGCAGGGGCAAGGGGGCAGGGGCGGCAATTCTAACGACATGGCCGGCCATTTCGACCCCGGGCTTTTTGAGGGCAGGGTCGGTCGAGTCCCAAATTGATGTAAGGACACGGGGTGGGCTGCGGACTAAGGGTACCGGGCTCGGGGTTGGGTTGCGCCCCGCACCATGACCGAATTGTCTGGAAGCTGGGGCTGGGACCCCCGGGCTCCCGGTTCGGTGCAAAAAAGGCCCCGACTGGGTCCAGGAAGGGCGTGGCTGGCCCGATTTCAGCACTTTTGCAGGACTCTGGCAGGCCCCATTGCCGATTGCATGCACGGCAATCCCCTTTCCCCAGGACCATAGATCCCCACGAATCCCCAACGGATTTGTGTTCCCTATATGTTTCCTGATTTTGTTCGGGGTAGCATTGAACCATGGCCCAACCCTCCGCTTCCGACTACGGCTCCCCCGACGGCGCCGCTGGATTGAAGTCCCAAGCCGCCTCCGGTGCGCGCAAGGGGGGATTCGCCCGCAGGCATTTCGCCGAGCTCGCCATGTGCGGCCAGGTCCTGCTGGACCTATTCCTGGTTGTGGCGGCCTGTTTGCTGGCGTGGGCCCTTCGCGAGCGTTTTGCGCCCGAGGCCAACCGGGTCCCCTTGCGCTACTACGCGGAGGCCTTTTCCCTCACGGCCGCGGGTTGTTTGATCGCATTCCGGGTTTTCGGACTCTACAACCCGATCAAGAGCCTGCTCAATGTGCGCGAGTTTTACGGGGTGACCAAGGCGGTCGTGGTGTCCTTCATTATGGTGATTGCGGGTCTGGCCCTGTTGCGGCCCACCCAGCTCAAGGCCGACGGCTCCTTCGAGCTTGTCGTGGCCCTGCACCAGCGCTTTGCCCTGCGCATCGATCCTGCCCAAATCTCACGAAGCACCCTGCTGCTGGCATTCTTGCTGATCTACGCCTTCATGATGGTGGGTCGTTTCTTGACCTTCCGTTGGATTCAAGCGTGCCACAAACGTGGTATCGGGCACCGGAATCTGCTGATCATCGGCGCGGGCCGGACGGGTCGGACCCTCCAGCGCAAACTGCTCCTCATGCCTACCCTAGGACTGAACCTGGTGGGCTTCGTGGACGAGGACAAAAAGCGGGTGGGGGCCCAGGTGGGCCGCAGCCGAATCCTGGGCGACCTGGATGATCTGCAGGAATTGATCCACACGCACAATGTGGGCGAGGTGATCGTGGCACGCCCCGACGATCCGCCCGAGAAGATTGGAGCCATGGTGGATCACCTGGAGCAAGCCGGCGTGCATTACTCCCTGGTTCCGCGCTTTTATCGACTGTTTGATACCGGTCGTGTGCAGGTGACAAACCTGGACGCCACCCCCCTGATCAGCCGGGCCCGCCACCACATGGGTTGGACCTTGAGCCTGGGCAAGCGGCTGGTGGACTTGGTGATTTCGTCGATGGTGCTATTGC